>CAMBHC010000249.1 GCA_945866285.1 Candidatus Sulfopaludibacter sp. SbA3
GCGCAATCTGGCGAATGTGTTCCGGGGTCGTGCCGCAGCAGCCGCCGACCAGGCGCACACCCGAGGCGATGAACCGCCGTGCGTACGACGCCATGTATTCCGGCGAGCACAAGTACAGGTTGCGGCCCTCGATGTCGCGGGGCTTGCCGGCGTTGGGCTGCGCCGACAGCCACACGTCGGTCACATCGCTGATGCGCTCGATTGTCTCGAGCATCGGCGCCGGGCCGACGCTGCAGTTGACACCGACAATGCTCGCGCCGCGCGCGATCAGGTCCGGAGCAAACTGCTCGGGCGGCGCGCCGTCCAGGGTGGCGCCATCTTCTTCGGTAGTCATCTGCGCGACGATCGGCAGGTCGCACACGCTGCGCACCGCGGCGACCGCGGCGCCAATCTCGTTCAGGTCGCGAAAAGTCTCGAGGATGAACAGGTCCACCTTGCCGTCAACCAGCGCCTGCGCCTGCTCGCGGAACATCGCTTCGGCTTCATCGATGCCGGTCTTGCCCCACGGCTCGATGCGCACGCCAAGCGGGCCGATGGCGCCGGCCACGTAGGCGGGCTGTCCCGACTTCTCCACCGCGCGCCGGGCGAGCGTGGCGCCGGCGAAGTTGATGTCGCGCACTTGATCGCCCAGGCCAAAGCCGCGCAGCTTCATGCGGTTGGCGGCGAACGTATTGGTCTCGATGATGTCGGCGCCCGCCTTCAGGTAATCGCCGTGAACATCCACCACCAGGTCGGGCTGCGTCTGGTTGAGCGACTCGAAGCAGCGGTTGATGAACACACCCTTCGCGTACAACATCGTGCCCATGGCGCCGTCGCACACAAGCACACGATCATCCAACGCGGCAAGGAAGGGCTTCATTGTAGGTAACTACTGATACTGACGGCATTCACCCGGAACGGGTTCGCGCCAGCTGCCGGCTGGGCCGACTACCGCACCGGCATGGGCGCTTTTTGGTCCGCCGCCGCTGGCACGAGCAACTCGGTCTTGTCCCAGATGAAATCGTCTTTGCTGTAGACCGCGAGTTCGTAGTCCTTGCCCATGAAGATCGCCGAGACCGGGCACGCCTCTTCGCAATAGCCGCAGAAGATGCAGCGGGTCTTGTGAATCTGGTAGGTCGACGCGTAGCGCGGACCGGCCATCACCGTGCCGTCGTTTTCGGCCGCTTCGAGGTAAATCGCGTCGGCCGGGCAGGCCACCGCGCACAGGCCGCAGGCCACGCACTTCTCCAGCCCTGCCTCGTCACGCATCAGGACCTGCTTGCCGCGATAGCGCGGAAACATGGGGATCTTCTGATCGGGGTAGTTCACCGTGATAGGACGGCGGAACAGGTGCTTGAAGGTAAGCGCAAAGCCTTTCGCGAGCGGACCGATCATAGGACGAAATGATACCATTTTCGCCTGCTGCAAGAACCCAAGTTCCTCTCTGCCACGCAATTTCTGCTGACGACCCTGGTCGTCAAGCTCGCGGCCATGGCCGCCCTGGCGACCATGCTCGCCCGTTACCGGCGGTTCCGGCACATCCTGATCTTTGAACAACGCAACTGGCCCGACCGGCTGGTCTTTGCCCTGGGCTTCGGGCTGCCACTGACCGCCGGCGTCGCCGCGCGCATCCTGCTCAACTACGACGCCGCCGACCTGATGCTGGAAGGCGCCTTCCTGGCCGGCCTGCTCGCCGGTCCCTATACCGGCGCCCTGGTCGGCCTGGCGATTGCCATGCCGGCGCTGGCGGCGGGTGAATACGGCGCCCCGTTCTTCGCCGTCGGGTGCGGCTTTGCCGGGGGTGGCCTGCGCGAGGCCTGCCCCAAGGAAGAAATCTGGGGTTTCTCGCCCTTCGCGTTGCTCAGCATGCCGCGCTTCGCCTGGCGCATGATTCGCCGGGTCGCGGTGAACTGGCCGGTGGTGCTGCTGCTGGCGATCATCGGGCTCGAGGCGGTGCGCCAGGCGGTCGGCGTCCGCTTCGACACGCGCTTGTTCCACTTGTCGAGTCCCTCGGCGTGGGTCACGCTCGCCGTCTACCTGGCCACCATTGTGACGGTGTCAACGCCGATCAATATCTGGAATAACGCGCGCTTCGAGCATCGACTGCAGGAACAGGAAAAGCTGCTGCTGGCGGCCAAGGTGGAAGCCCTCAAGAGCCAGATCAATCCGCACTTCCTGTTCAACACGCTGACGTCGGTGTCGTCGCTGATCCGGCTGCAACCCGAGACCGCGCGCGAGGTGATCCAGAAGCTGTCGGGACTGCTCCGCAAGCTGATGACCAACCAGGTGCAGTTCGTCACGCTGCGTGAGGAACTGGCTGCCATCGACGAATACCTCGACATCGAGGTCATCCGCTTCGGCCCACGCCTGTCGGTGCGGAAGTCGATAGCGCCTGATACGCTGGACATCGTCATCCCCAGCCTGCTGCTGCAACCGCTGGTCGAAAATTGCCTCAAGCACGGCTTCGCGCGCAAGGTCGGGCCGGGGACAATCACCCTGCGCAGTTGGCGCGAAGGCACCAACGCCATCATCGAAGTGGCTGACGATGGGCTGGGTATTTCGCAGGAGCGGCTTCCGCACGCGCTGTCGAGTGGCATCGGCTTGAGCAACGTGAACGAACGCTTGCGGGTGCTGTACGGCGCGACCGGCCGCCTGGTGCTGACCGGTTCACCGGGCCACGGCGCGTGCGCGCGGATCGAGATTCCGCTCGACCTCGTTGCCCAGAGAAACACCGCATGACGCAACCTGCGCTGAACCTGACCGCGGTGGTGGCCGACGACGAGCAGTTGGCCCGCGATGAGTTGTGCTTCCTGCTCAACCAACTCGGAACCGTCGACATCGTCGGCAAGGCCTCGAACGGCATGGAGGCCCTCGACGAAATCGCCCGCCATTCGCCGGACGTGGCGTTCCTCGACGTGCAAATGCCAGGCCTGACCGGGTTCGAGGTGGCGCGCCGGTTGCTGGCGCAAGGAACCGGACCAGGTGTGATCTTCGTCACCGCCTATGACCAGCGCGCGATCGAGGCATTTGAAGTGAATGCCGTTGATTACCTGCTGAAGCCGGTGAACGTGCAGCGGTTGGAGACCGCCATCGAGCGGATTCGCGAACGGCGGGGCGGGTCCGAGCCGTTGGCGGGCCAGTTGGACCGGTTAGTCAAGATGATGGCCGGCCAGAAAGGCCGCCGGGACCAGGTGGCCGTCAAAGTCAGTAACCGGTTCGTGCTGGTTCAGGCCGACGACATCATCCATGCGTCGCTGGTCGAGGATTCGATTAATATTGTTACCAGCCAGGTATCGGGAACATCCAACGATCGCACGCTGGATGAGCTGCACGGTCGGCTCGACCCGGATGTATTTTGGCGGGTTCATCGCTCACACTTGGTAAACATCAACAAGGTCAAGGAGATCGTCCCTTGGTTCAGCCGGAACTACATCCTGAGGATGACAGACGCGAACGCGACGGAGATCCCGGTCAGCCGATCGCAGACGCGCCGCCTTCGGGATTACCTGAAGCTATAGTGGCTTTCGCTGATCCTGGCGACGAGACCACGCCGCGTGTCGTCACGCCTCACGACGCGCTTGAGCGCGAGGCACCGCTGCCCTTGTCGACCGACCAGGACTCGGCGCAGGTGATGCGCCGGCTGGAAGTGTGGCGCGACGAGTTCTTCGCCTGGGTTCGCACGCTCGCCTCGGCCGCCGTCTACGCCACCCTGATCGTCACGTTCGGCTTCCAGGTGGCGCGCGTCGAGGGCCTGAGCATGGCGCCGACGCTGGCCGACCAGGATCGCCTGATCGTCAACAAGCTGGAGTATCGCCTGCATGCGCCGCAACGCGGCGACATCGTCATGCTCTACTACCCTGTCAACCCCGACAAGTCGTTCGTCAAGCGCGTGATTGCCGAAGACGGCGACACCGTGCGCGTGGTGGATGGCCGCGTCTACGTCAACGACGTGCCGATGCGCGACGACTTCGTCCCGGCCGAGTACCGCAGCCACGACGACTGGGGCCCGCAAGTGATCCCCGAGGGCTACTACTTCGTGATGGGCGACCACCGGAACAACAGCCTCGACAGCCGGCACTGGGGCTTCGTGCCGAAGAAATACATCATCGGCAAGGTGCAGATTCGCTGGTGGCCGGTGCCGACCGCGCGGGTGTTTTAGGGACCGGCCGACAGAACGCAGAAATGCCACACGACCTGCCTGAACTTGAGCGTCCGGATGCGGCGGTCGAGCCCGCGCCTGGCATCGTCGCCGATGCGGTGATCGCGCCGGAACCGATCGCCATCGCCGTGGCAACGCCAGCGGTCGAACCCGGCCAGCGGCTCAAGGCCTGGTGGACCGAGTTTCTCGCCTGGGCCGGCACGCTCGCGCAGGCCACGGTCTATGCCACATTGGTGGTGACCTTTGGTGTGCAGGTCGCGCGGGTCGAGGGCCAGAGCATGGCGCCAACCCTGGCCGACCAGGATCGCCTGATCGTCAACAAGTTCAGCTATCAAATCGGTGCGCCGCAGCGCGGCGACATCGTGATGCTCTACTACCCGCTCGATCCCGACAAGTCGTACGTCAAGCGCGTGATCGCCGAAGAAGGCGACTCGGTGCGCGTGGTGGACGGCCGCGTCTACGTCAACGACGTGCCGATGCGCGACGACTTCGTCTCGGCCGAATACCGCAGTCATGATGACTGGGGTCCGCAGGTCATTCCCGAGGGTTATTACTTCGTGATGGGCGACCACCGCAACGGTAGCTCCGACAGCCGCCACTGGGGCTTCGTGCCGAAGAAATACATCATCGGCAAGGTGCAGATTCGCTGGTGGCC
>CAMBHC010000250.1 GCA_945866285.1 Candidatus Sulfopaludibacter sp. SbA3
AAGGCCAGGGCGGCAAGCACGACGATGGCGACGCCGATGTCCTGCACCATTACCCCAGCCCCAAGCCGAGGCGGCTGCCCACCTGGTAGACCGCCAGCGACGCACCGTATGCGAGCACTGTCATGTAGGCCAGCATGAAGAGCGGCCAGCTCCAGGTGCCCGACTCGCGGCGGACGACGGCGATGGTGCTCATGCACTGGCAGGCCAGCACGAAGAACACCATCAATGAGACACCGGCCAACGGTGTCATCAGGCGGCGCCCATCGGGCCACGTTGCCGCGCGTAACGCGTCGCGCAATGGCTCATCTTCGGCGCCGTCTGATTCAATATCGAACACGATCGCCAGCGTCGACACGAAGACCTCGCGCGCGGCGAAGGCGCCGATGATGCCAACGCCGATGCGCCAATCGAAGCCGAGTGGTGCAATCGCGGGCTCAATGGCGTGGCCCAGTCGGCCTGCGAAGCTGTGTCGCAATTGATCGCCGGCCGCATCGGCCGCGACCTTGGGATAGGAGAGCAATGCCCAGAGCACGATGGTGAGCGCGAGGATCACGGTACCCGCGCCAATCAGGAAGGCGCGGACGCGCTGCCACACGTTGAATGCCATCACGCGTAGCGACGGCAGACGGTACGGCGGCAGCTCGAGCACCAGCGGCGCCCCGGGTCCTTTTAAGGCCGTGCGCCGCAGCACCGCCGCCGCGGTGAGCGCGGCCACGACCGAGAGCAGGTACATGGCGAACAGCACCACGGCGCCGACGCTGAGGAAGCCGATGCGCATGCCAGGCGCGAAAACCGTGGCCGTAATCAGTACGTAGACCGGCAGCCGCGCGCTGCACGACATCAGTGGCAGCACCAGCATGGTCAGCAGCCGATCGGTGCGGCTCTCGATGGTGCGCGTGGCCATCACCGCCGGAATCGCACACGAAAAGCCAGACAGCATGGGGACAAAGGCCCGGCCGTTCAGGCCGACGCTGCGCATCAGACGATCGATGACGAATGCCACCCTCGCGAGATAGCCCGAGTCTTCCAGCAGGCCGATGAACAGGAACAGCAAGCCAATTTGCGGTACGAACACCACGACGTTGCCGACGCCGGCGATGATGCCGTTGATGATCAGGTCAGTCAGCGGTCCGGCCGGCAGCGTGGCTGCCGCCGCGGCCTGGATGCCAGCCACGCCGGATTCGATCACGGCGATGGCCGGCTCTGACCAGGTGAAGAGGGCCTGGAACACCACCAGCATGACCACGGCGAAGACGGCGCTGCCGTAGAGGCCATGCGTCAGGATCGCGTCAATGCGATCGGAACGACGTCGGCTGGGTTCAGGCGGTCGCTGCACGACGGCTTCGACGATGGTGTCGACGCGTTGATACGACGAGGCGATGATTTCGAGATCGACGTTGCGCCCGGCGGCCTCGGCCCGGCGGCGGATCTCGAGCGTCCGCTTGCGCAGCGACGGGGGAATGCCGGCCAGGTCATCGGCCCCCTCGTCGTCGAGCGACAACAGCAGCCACGTCGCCCACGCGCGCGCGGCGGCCGGCCGTTCGAGGACCCGCTCTGTGAGAATGGCGCTTTCGAGTTCAGCGATATCCGCGGCGACGACGGCGGGCCGTTCAAGCGGGGGCGCTTCGGATGGGGTCTTGGCGGCGGCTCGGCCGATGGCCAACTTGAGGTCCGCAATACCGTTGCCCTTGGTGGCCACGGTCTGCACGACCTCGGCGCCGGTCATCGCCGCGAGCTTCGCACGGTCGACGACAAAGCCATCGCGAGCGGCTTCGTCTGACATGTTGAGGGCGATCACCACCGGCACGCCGGTCGCGATCACCTCGATCGCCATGAACAGCGCCCGGCCCAGCGCGGCGGCGTCAACCACGACGACCACGGCTGCCGGCGACGGCAGGTTGCGGCCGAGCAGTGAATCCACCGCAATCTGCTCTTCGCGGGACCGCGCACTCAGGCTGTAGGTACCGGGCAAATCCACCAGTTCAAGGTCGCGGCCGGCGATGGCGACCGTCGCCGACACGCGATCAATCGTGACGCCGGGGTAGTTGGCGACGTGAGCGCGCGCGCCCGTCAGCGCGTTGAAGATCGTGGACTTGCCTGAATTCGGGTTGCCCGCAACCAGGACGATGGGGAGCGGCGTCACTCGATCTCGATGCCGAGCGCTTCGGACCGGCGGATCGACAGCGCGAAGTTCCTGACCTTCAGCTCGATCGGGTCGCCCATCGGCGCCACGCGCCGCAGGGTGACCTGCGTGCCGGGGACGAGGCCGATTTCCAGCAGGCGGCGGACGACGGCGCGCTCACCGCGAACGCGCGAGACGATGGCAGTGCCTCCCACAGGGAGGGCGGCAAGGGAACCGTGTTTTCTAGTCACGATGGCAGTAATTCCAAAGTTGAGACTTAATCTCAACTATATGCCATTGGGCGCCGAATGTGGCTACTGGGGCTTGGCGGGCTGGTGCCCGGCGTGGGGGGCAGTGGCCGGCGGCGGCACCGGGTCGGCACCGTTCAGGAAGTCTTCAACTCGCTGTTCCTCTTCGACTTGGTCGCGCGACATGGGGTTGAAGCGCTCCATGGTCGCCAAGTCCTCCGGTGTCAGGCCCGACAGGCGGCGAATGAAATGCACCAGCTCCCAGCTGGCCTTTTCGCCCTCAGGCGTGCCAGTGCTCCAGGCGGGCATGCCGGTCAGGCGGATGCCGTTCTCGATGAAATAAAACAGTTCGCCGTCGCTCAGGTCCTGCGTGCGCGGCCGGCGCATGTCCGGAGCCTTGGGATAGAACGATTGGCCCATCTGGGTGTTGCCGCTGCCGTCGTTGGCATGGCAGCTCGCGCAGTGGTCGGCAAAGTGCTGGCGGGCGCCGGCGAAATTTACGGGCGTGGCCGTGACCGGGTTCTTGAGGCCTTTGTAAGTGGGGGGCGTCAGCCAACTTCGCAGCAGCAACGCGGCACGGGCCTCGGCCCACGCTGGGTCCGGCCGGGCGCTGACGCCGCGGCCCTGGACCGCCAGCAGCGCGCCCGCGACGACCAGCACCAGCAAGAACAGTAGCCAGGCTGCGAATCGGAGGGCGCGCTTCATCAGTGGATGCCCGTTGCTATTGCGGCAACGGTGCCGTGGCCGTCTTGACCTGCATGGCGCCGCCGGCGCCGGACTCGGTCCACGCAAACACCAACTCGCGGCCATTGATGGCCATGCGCGGATAGCCGCTGGCCCGTCCGGCAGCGAGACCGGCAATGGTCACGGGCGCCGATCGTGTGCCCGCGCGGTCGATGCGGCGGACACGGAACTGCGAACGCTGGTCGGCAAATTCAATCCACGTGGCAATCGCGGCGCGACCGTCGGCGACCAGCGCGACATCGACGCGCCCGAGCGAGCCGCCGTCATCCACGCGAATCGGGGTGCCATACGTACGGCCTGCGTCCGACGAGAAGGCGAGGTAGGCCTGGCCCTGATCGTTCTTGACCGTGAACCACGACGCGGCGACGTTGCGGCCGCTGGCGCTCAGCGCCGGTCCGTTGACCGGGCACGCGGCGATGTTCCAGCCATCGGCGTGAACGGCGGCCGGCTCGGACCACTTGCCGTTGACGAGACGCGAGGTGTAGATGTCGCGGATCTCGGTGGCGCTGCGGTCGCGGAAGGCCGCAATCACGCCTTCGCTCGTGACGGTCGCCGCGGTCGGGCAACATTCGCAGACGCGCGCATCCACAGCTGATTCCTCGACCTGCTTCCAGTTCTTGTCGAAGCGCGCGTAGTGCACCGTCATCACGCCGCCGCCGCCGTGATCATCGTGCCCGGCCGCCGGCTTCATGTTGCGTCCGTCCAGCCAGATTGCGCCCAGGCCGTCGCCCATGGGAAACAGCGAGGCAAATCCGTGCTCGGTCTTGGCGCCATCGTGATGCGGGATGAATGAGGGCGCCCACGTCTTGCCCTCGTCGGTCGAGTACGACAGCCGAACGTCGTAGGCATAGGTGTCGGCGCCGCTTTTCTGCAGCCAGTGCGCGACGATGGTGCCCGACGGCAGGCGCATCACCGAGGGCACGTCGGCCCAGTTGACGAACCAATCACGTCCTGCCGCGACCGTGCGTGCCTGGCTCCAGCCCGTCGCTGTCCGCTCGGAGAACTTCAAGGTGGCGAGGTCGCCGGTGCGTTCGATCCAGCTGAGGAGCACGCCGCGCGACGACACCGATAACTGCGGCTGGGCCGCGTTGGCGCCGGTGGGCGAGGAGAGCGGCTGGGGCGTGAGGGGCGCGGCGCCCTGCGACGCGGCCGTGACCGTCCACGAGGCCACGCCGGCGAGCACGACGGCGGCGAGGATGAGCCGGAGATGGCGGTGCGTCATGGCGGCTAGTTGCGGCAACTGCCGGCGCCACGCGGGTCTCCGCATGCGCCGCAGGCTGAGGGACCGGCGTTCATCGCCATGCCGCCGCCAGATGGCGCGCTGACCGCGAAGACCGAGAGCTGCTTGTCAAGTTCACGGCTGGTGCACTTGGGGCACTCGTAGCAGGTCGATTCGCGGACCAACAGCTCGAACGTGTGGTCGCACGAGCGGCACTGATATTCGTACATCGGCATTCAGAGATGATACGGCGGTTTGCTAGACTGATGCCAGTCATGACCCTTACCGAGAGGCTCGCCCAGCAGGGACGCCGGTTGTTCGCGTTCCGCAGCGTCGTGCCGCTGCTGCTGTTGCCGGTCGTCGTGCTGGCGATGCCGGCGTCCTGGCAGGCCGAGGCGTGGCTGGGACCGACGGGAGCCCTGGTCGTGCAATGGCTCGCTGTCGGCATCGC
>CAMBHC010000251.1 GCA_945866285.1 Candidatus Sulfopaludibacter sp. SbA3
CACCAGCGTGCTCTCACCCACGTACGCGCCGACGTTGATGTACATCGGCGGCATGCAGATCACGCCTCGTCCGACGTAGGCGCCGCCGCGAATCGCCGACCCCCCTGGGACGATGCGAATGCCGGACGCGACGCTCGGCTTCTGGACCGTCTGCGTGTCCTTGTCACAGAATGGCAGGCCGGCGGACAGGTCCACGATGTCGCCGAAACGAAAGCCGAGCAGGATGCCCTGCTTCACCCACGTGTTCACCCGCCACCCGGAAGGGGTCGAGAGGTCGGGCTGCGCCGACCGCACGGTGCCCGCCTCGAGCGCGGCTTTCAGTTCGCCGAACGCCGCCCGCGCGGCCGCCTTGTTGGCGCCGGCACCGGCGGCGACCAACGACTCGATGTTTTCTTGGAGTGTCATAACTTCATTCGTCGAGGCGGGACTTCAGTCCCGCCGGGTCTCGAGGCCCAGTTCTTTGAGCCAGCCGTTCATTTTGTCTTTCGACGCCTGGCGCGGCGACACCATCGGCAGCCGGAACACTTCTTCACACAGCCCCATCGCCGCCATGGCGTATTTCACGGGTCCGGGATTCGACTCGACGAAGTTGCCGAGCATGATCGGCACCAACCGCTGGTGCAGGCGACGGGCGGTGGCGTAATCGCCGCGCTCGGCCGCTTCGACCAGTTGCGCCATCTCGGCGGGAATGGCGTTTGACGCCACCGAGATCAATCCGCGGCCGCCAATCGCCATCAACGACAACGTCATCGCATCGTCTCCGGACAGCACCAGGAAGTCATCCGGCACCGCGCGGCAGATCTCGATCATCTGCGTGATGTTGCCCGACGCTTCTTTCACGCCGATGACATGCGGAATGGTCGCGAGCCGCGCGAGCGTCGCCGCGTCGATGTTGCAGCCGGTGCGCCCAGGCACGTTGTACAGCATCACCGGCAGCGGCGTGGCGTCGGCCACCGCCGAGAAGTGCGCGAACAGCCCCTCGGGGGTCGGCTTGTTGTACCAGGGCGTCACCTGCAGCAGGCCCTGCACGCCAATGCTGTGCATGTCTTTCGACAACTGCACGGCGGCCCTGGTGTCGTTGTCGCCGGCACCGGCCATCACGGGCACTTGCCCGCTGGCCTCTTCGAGCACCAGTTCGACGACGCGCCGTCGCTCAGCTGCTGACAGTGTCGGCGTTTCCCCCGTGGTGCCGCACGGCACCAGGAAGTGGATACCGGCGTCGATCTGGCGACGCGCCAGTCGCTTGACCGCCGGTTCATCGACGGCACCACTCGTGGTGAAGGGAGTCACCAATGCGGTGCCGGCTCCCGTGAACATTGTGCGTGTGGCCATTTCTATTTAATCCTTCAACAGGTCGCGAATGGAAAACCACCCCTGCTTGCCGACCAGCCAGGCGGCCGCGGTGAGCGCTCCGCGTGCGAACACGGCTCGGTCGCGGACGGTGTGAGTGAGCTCGATCGTCTCTGACGGGCCGTCGAACCCCACCGTGTGGGTGCCGGGTATTGAGCCGACTCGCGTGGATGACACGTCGATCGGCCGGGCGTAGCCGGCGCTTGCCATCCCGGCCTTCAACGTCAGGGCCGTGCCCGAGGGCGCGTCCTTCTTCATGGTGTGATGCGACTCGTGAATCCACGCGCCGAACTCGGCGTGCTTGGCAAAGCGACGGCTTGCTTCTTCCACCGCCAACTGGAACACGTTCATGCCGAGCGAGAAGTTGGATGCCGCGAGCACCCCGATGCCGGCCTTCGCGGCCATCTCCCGCATGGCGGCTTCCTGCGCCTGCCATCCCGTGGTACCGATTACCACATTGATCTTGCGCGCCGCCAATTGCGGGAGGTTCTTCGCCACCGCGTCTGGCAGCGTGAAGTCGATGGCGACATCCACCTGGCCGAAATCCCCATCGGCAATGGCACGTTCGCCCGAGCGATCGTCGATGATGCCGGCAATGCTGGCGCCGTACGATGGTGCCAGTGATTCCACCAGTTGCCCCATCCGGCCATGGCCGAGCAGCAGGATTCTCATGACGTGATGACCGGCATGAAGAAGCGATCGTGCAGGCGGCACAGCGCCGTCGGCAATTCCGCCTCGCTGATGACGAACGTGATGTTCCGTCGCGACGCCGCCTGCGACACCATGCGCAGCGGCACGTCGCCGACCGATGCCAGCACCTGCGATGCCAGGGTCGGGTCGTCGTGTAGCCCGTCGCCCACCACGCAGATGATGGCCATCTGGTCCTGTTGCTCGACGCCCGCGAATCCCGACAAGCCCTCGATGATCGCCGGCAGCCGACGCGCATCGTCGATGGTCACCGACACGCTGACTTCCGAAGTCGTCACGACGTCCACCGGTGTCTTGTGGCGTTCGAACACCTCGAACAGGCGGCGGAGAAAACCGTGCGCCATCAACATGCGCGTCGAAGTGATGTCGACGACGGTGACGCCCTTCTTGGACGCGACGGCGGTCAGCGGCCGATCACTCTTCGGACGTTCGGCGGTGATCAACGTGCCGCGCGCCTGCGCGCGCTGTGAGTTGAGAATGCGGACCGGGATGTTGCGCGCCACGGCCGGTTGGATGGTGGCCGGGTGCAGGACCTTGGCGCCGAAGTACGCCAGCTCCGATGCTTCCGCAAACGACAAGTGCGGCACCACCTGCGGCGCCTTGACGATGCGGGGGTCGGCGGTGAGCATGCCGTCAACATCGGTCCAGATCTGGATTTCGTCGGCACCGAGACACGCGCCCACAATGGCCGCCGAGAAATCAGAACCACCGCGGCCCAGCGTGGTGGTGACGCCGCCGGCAGTGGCGCCGACAAATCCGCCGAGCACTGGGATGCGTCCCGCCGCGAGCGGCGGATCGGCGTGCGTCATGAGCGCGGCCGTGGTCTCCTGAAACAGCGGTGCCGCAGCGGTGTGCTCGCCGTCGGTGACGACCGCCTTGCGCGCATCGACCCAGGCGCCCTGAAGCTTGTGCGCACTGAGCGCCGCCGCCACGATCTGACTGCTCAACACCTCGCCGGTTGCGGCGAGGGCATCGAGCCAGCGCGGTGACACTTCCTGCAGCACGGCCAGGGCCGAGACGACGCGCTCCAGTTCGTCGAACTCGAGATTGAGGGCGTCGACCACCGGCTGGCGCAGGGCCTCGTCGGTGATGACTTCCGACACCGTGAGGTGACGCTGGCGCAGATCCTGCAGGCTGGTGCGGGCACCTTCGACGTCGCCTTCGCGAGCCAACGCGGCCACACCGAGCAGACGGTCCGTGACGCCAGAGAGCGCGGACACCACCACGACGGGTCCGCGGGCGTCGCCGCCTTCTCTCTGCGCCTCGGCCTGCCGCTCGGCACGCACCAACGCGATCAGCCGCTCGATGGCGGCCCGGTCGGCGACCGACGTGCCGCCGAACTTCATCACCTTCATGTCAGTTCACCACACAGGGCTTGGGGACTTGGGGACTTGGGGACGTGGGGGCTTGGGAGCTTGAACATCAGAAGATCCCCTCAGCCATCATCAACTCCGCATTGAGGATGGCCGCGCCCGCCGCGCCTCGCACCGTATTGTGGCCCAGCGCCACGAACTTCGCATGCATCACCGGACACGCGCGCAGGCGGCCAATGCTGATGGCCATGCCACCGCCCAGGTCGGCATCCAGCCGCGGTTGGGGGCGATTGGGTTCGTCCATCAGGATCAGCGCCGGCTGCGGCGCGGTGGGCAGCTTCAATTCCTGCGGCCGGCCCTTGAATGTGCGGATCGCATTGGCCAGGTCGGCCAGCGAGGGCTGGTTCTGGAAGGCGACCGACATGGTCATGGTGTGGCCGTCGATCACGGGCACGCGATTGGTGTGCGCGCTGATCGCGACGGCGTGCGGCGCGCGGCCACCATCGCTGCCGAGAATCTTCTGCGTCTCGCTCTCCATCTTCTCTTCTTCGCCACCGATGAACGGGACGACGTTGCCGAGAATGTCGAGCGAGGGCACGCCGGGATAGCCCGCGCCCGATACCGCCTGCATGGTCGAGACGATGACGGACTTGATGCCGAACTGGCGCAGCGGCGCCAGGGCCATGGCGAGCACCACGGTCGAGCAGTTGGGGTTGGTGACGATGGCGCCGGACCAGCCTTTGGCGGCGCGCTGTTCGGTCAGCAGCGAGAGGTGGTCGGCATTGACCTCGGGAATGAGCAGCGGAACCAGCGGATCCATCCGGAAATTGCGGGCGTTGCTGACCACGATGTGGCCGGCGGCAGCAAACGCGCCTTCGATCTCGCCGGCGACGGCGGCATCGAGGCCCGAGAACACCACCTTGGGACCGCGACCCGGCACGCATGCATCGACGACGCGGTCGGCAGACTCGGCCGGCATCGGCGTGGCGAGGCGCCACGGCGCCACCAACTTGTAGGCCTTGCCTTCGGACCGCTCACTCGCCGCCAGCCAGGTCAGGCGAAACCACGGGTGCCGGGCCAGCCGCGACACGAACTGCTGCCCGACTACGCCGGTCGCGCCAAGGACGCCCACTTCGATTTCGCTCATCACTGATCCCCGAAAACAAAAAACCCGCCGGCGGATTACCGCGGCGGGTGGCTGTCGAACATCTGAACGGACACCTGTTCAGACCCTGCTTACACGCGTCCGCCCCCCGCACCATGGTTGGCCCACTTGGCCATGGCCCGCTTAGCACCGGTGTGCTTTCGCATGGAGGAGAACGTCATTGTCCAGCCAGTATACAACAGGAGTTCAGCAGCCCTGACTCTCAAATGCAAAGTGCTTTAACTACGCCCACCTCCCGCGT
>CAMBHC010000252.1 GCA_945866285.1 Candidatus Sulfopaludibacter sp. SbA3
GACGCCGATCGGCGGCTTCCTGCTCGCGGGCGACTGGGTCGACACCGGCTTGCCGGCGACCATCGAGTCGGCGGCCGTGTCGGGCCATCGCGCGGCGAATCTTATAACCACGAAGCTCACGAAGACGGACACCACGAAGCACGCAAAGCATTATTGATGGTTAGATTCTCGTGTCCTTCGTGTTGATCTTCGTGTTCTTCGTGATTGCTCTTTAATGACATCAATTCTCGCGCACTACTCCGAGATCGCGCTCAAGGGGAAGAACCGTCCGTGGTTCATCGGCCGGCTGGTGCGCCATCTGCACATGGCGTTGGCGGGACTGAGCGTGAAGGAAATCCGCACGCCGATGGGCCGCATCGAGATCGTGCTCGGTCGCGAAGCTGCCGCCGACGAGATCCGCGACCGCATGTCACGGGTGTTCGGCATTGCCAACTACTCGGTGGCCGCGCGCGTGCCGCTCGACTTCGACGGCATGGCCGACGCGATTGTGTCGCGCCTGCCGCCGCGCGAGAGCGTGTCGAGCTTTCGCGTCTACGTCCGCCGCGCCGACCAGCACTTCGCCGTGCCGTCGCCGGACCTGGCGCGTGACCTGGGCTCGAAGGTCTGGCATGCGCGCGGTTGGAAGGTGGATCTCGATCACGCCGATTTGGTGATCAGTATCGAAATCGTCCCGCGTGGCGCGTTCCTCTACATGAACAAGGAGCCGGGCCCGGGCGGCCTGCCCACCGGCACGGCCGGACGCGTGGTCGCCTTGCTGTCGGGCGGCATCGATTCTCCGGTGGCGGCGTGGCGGATGATGAAGCGCGGTTGCCACGTGACCCTGGTGCATTTCCATAGCGCCCCGTTCCTGTCGAACACCTCGCAGGAAAAAGCGCGGCGGCTTGCGGAGGTGCTGACGCGCTACCAGTTACGGTCGCGGCTCCACCTGGTGCCGTTCGGTGAGCTCCAGCGCCAGGTCACGCTGAGCGTGCCGGGCGATCTGCGTGTCGTGATCTATCGCCGCTTCATGCTGCGCATCGCCGAGCGGATTGCCAAGGACGCCCGCGCGAAAGCGCTGGTGACCGGCGACGTGGTCGGCCAGGTCGCATCGCAAACGCTCGCGAACATCGCCGCTACCGACAGCGCAGTACGGATGCCGATCTTCCGGCCGCTGGTCGGGATGGACAAGGAAGAGATCATGGCGCAGGCCGCGCGCCTGGGCACCTTCGGCATCTCGATTGTGCCCGACCAGGACACCTGCACGCTGTTCACGCCGCGGCACCCGGAAACGCACGCTCGCCGCCATCAAGTTGACGAAGCCGAAGCGTCCCTGCCGGTGGCCGACCTGGTCAAGGCGGCCGCGGCGCAAGCGGCCGTGGAGGACATGACCTACCCGGTGGTAAAGTAATTCCGCATGCCTACCGTCGAAGAAATCCTCGGAGCCGACGCCAGCACCCTTCTGAAGCACCAGTGCAAGATTGCCAAGGAGACCCTGCACCTGCCCGGTCCCGACTTCGTGGAGCGCATCCACCTGTCGTCGAACCGTCCGGTGCCGGTCCTTGGACGCCTGCAGTCGCTGTTCGATCACGGCCGGCTCGGCGGAACCGGTTACGTCTCGATTCTGCCGGTCGACCAGGGCATCGAGCACTCCGCCGGCGCGTCGTTTGCGCCCAACCCCCAATATTTTGATCCCGAGAACATCGTCAAGCTCGCCATTGAAGGCGGCTGCAACGGCGTCGCCTCGACGCTGGGCGTGCTCGGGATGGTGTCGCGCAAGTACGCGCACAAGATTCCGTTCATCCTCAAGCTGAATCACAACGAGTTCCTGTCGTATCCGAACGCCTACGATCAGATCAAGTTCGCGAGCGTGAAGCAGGGCGTCGACATGGGCGCGGCCGGTGTCGGCGCGACCATCTACTTCGGCTCGGAAGAGTCGAAGCGCCAGATCCAGGAAGTGGCCGAGATGTTCCAGCACGCCCACGAGCTGGGCATGTTCACGGTGCTGTGGTGCTATCTCCGCAATCCGGCGTTCAAGACCACGGACGTGGACTATCACCTCGCCGCGGATCTCACCGGCCAGGCCAACCACCTCGGCGTGACCATCGAGGCCGACATCATCAAGCAGAAGCTGCCCGAGTGTAACGGCGGCTACAACGCCGTCAATTTCGGCAAGACCCACAAGAAGGTCTACACCGACTTGAGCAGCGATCATCCGATCGATCTCACTCGCTACCAGCTTGCCAATTGCTACATGGGCCGCGCCGGCCTGATCAACTCCGGCGGCGCGTCGGTGGGCGAGAGCGACCTCAAGGAAGCCGTGAAGACGTCGGTGATCAACAAGCGCGCCGGTGGCATGGGCCTGATCTCAGGCCGCAAAGCGTTCCAGCGCCCCATGGCCGAGGGCGTCGGGTTGCTCAACGCGATCCAGGACGTGTATCTCAGCAAGGACATCACCATCGCGTGATGGTGTTAAACAGGCAACCCACTCGGGTCGCCTGGTTCGTTGTTGCCGCGCTGCTTCTCGTTGCCGGCGCCTTCCAATTGACCCGCGCAGGCTATTCGGTGGACGAAGAGTTCACCGTGTTCGCCGTGCGAGGCATTCAGGCTGAAGGCCTTCCGATACTCCCATCGAAACTGCTCTACGACCGCGGCCTCGCCTATTCGTACGCGAGCTGGGTCGCGGGTGCCGTCTCCAATTCAGAGCTGCCAGCCTATCGCGCACTCAGCCTGTTGAGCGCGCTGGCGTCAGTGCTGCTCATGTTGATGATGGTTCGCCGTCTCGCCACTCACCGCGCCGCGCTGCTGGCAGCGGCGCTGGTGGCGATGTCGCTGCCGTTCTGGGCCACCGCCACCACGGGCCGCTTCTACGCGCCGTTCCTGGCGCTGTATCTGAGCGTGTTGCTGGCACTCAGCACCACACCACGCTGGCACCCTGGCACCCCTGGCACCTCTGGCACCTCTGGCACCCCTGGCACCCCTGGCACCCTTGCCACCCTTGCCACCCTGGCACTAGCAAGCGCCCTGTGCCGTCTGACCCACGAGCTCGCGTTCACGCTCGTAGGTGTGCCGTTCCTTTGCGCCTGGTTCGGACCACGCCAGCAACGTCGCCAATGGCTCGCCGCCGCCGTCGCGGTTGGTGTGGGTCTGTTGGCCGCCCAGGCCACACTGTTCGCCCTGCATGCGCTTGAACCGAGCCGTGGCGAGACCATGGTGCGTCGGTTTTTCTTGTGGCAGGTCCTCAATCTGTTTGAAGTACCGGCCAGCCGGCAGTACGGCGTGCTACTCGCGGCAATGGTCGTGGCGTGGTTGATCGTGCCGGCACGCGCGGCGCTGGCGGCCGTGATCGCGCTGTCGGGTACGGCGATGGTGATCGCGTTCTCAATCGCCCGCGCCAGCAACTTCGGTCCGTTGAACGTGGCAGCGATCGTGACCGTGCTGTCGGACGGCGCCATGTATCCGCTCGACATGTGCCGCCACATCGCCGGGGCCCATCCGATCGCGGCGACGCTGGTGTTGATGGGGCTGGTGGCGCGCCTGGCCGGCCTTGGCGGCGAATGGCGAGCGCACGAGCGCGCTGCGCATCTGTTGTGGATGTTCTGGGTGCTGTGGTTCGGCGCCATCGACTCGGGCATCACCATGAACTACCTGCTGCTGCCGGTCGCGTTCATGTTGATGGCGATTGCCATCGACGTTGATGCGGTCGTCAGCCACCTGCTGCCGCCCATCTCACCAGCTGCTCGCCGCTTCGCCGTGGTGGTCGTCAGCCTGCTCGTCGTCAGTCTCGGTGTTGATCAGTGGCGCGGCACGGGAGACATGGCCGATCGTCTTGAGGCCGCGCGGCCGACCATCAACCTCGCCGGCATCGACGAAGTGCGCGCCGGCATCCAGCCGAACGATCGCATTGCCTGCACCGACGAGCTCGCCTGCCTGTTGCTGGTGGGTCGCATCGACTACTGGCTGGCCCTGGACGACTTCGTCCGCGAGCGGTTTCTCGTCAAGCTGGGTGACGGCGCGATGGCGGGCGTCTACACCGGGGCGCCGGCGGTGTTTCGTCCCGGTGACCTGTTCACACCGAACCCCGACGGCACGTTGCCCGATCGCGTCATTGTCGTGGACGTCTTCAAGGAGTTTCCGATTGGCAGCTCACGGTCGTGGCTGCCGAGAGCGATTGAGCTGGACGGCCTGCAGGTGACGCCACTGCTGGAGACCCCGCAGGGCCGCGTGCTGCAGATTTCGCCGCAGGAAAGAAACGCCGCGCGTTAAGTCCTTGCGTGCGGACACCAACCCGGTAACATCCCCTGATGCGTCCAGCACACATCCTCTGCGCGATCGCCATGATCCTCGGGCCGGTCATGGCCGCCGGCAGTCAGCCGACGGAGGTCGGCGCACTGCCCGCAGCACTGCGGGCCCATGTGCAGAATGACCGCTTCGAGATTGTCACGTCCATCAGGGGCCTGCCACTCGGCGTCCGCGACGAACTGCAGACGCTGTTCGGTGGGCGACTCGACATCGCGGAACCGGGAACCCGATTCCAGGCCAACGATGTCATCGAGACTCCGAACCTGCCGACTCGCCGGCTCGCCGCGGCCGGGTGCTCCATTGACCACTGCTTGATCTACTACCAGCGTGGCGGGATTGCTCAAACGTGGCGCGTGGTGCTGTTCCATTGGACGCCGGCCGCCACCCGATTCGAGTGGGGCGGCAATGCGCCGGTACGCCTGGCGACGATTGAGGACGTTCGGAAAGCGGTCCTGTCTGGAGCGATCAAGAACCCTACGAGGTTCTGGTAG
>CAMBHC010000253.1 GCA_945866285.1 Candidatus Sulfopaludibacter sp. SbA3
CCGCGTTCATGGGTGGCCTGGCCATCGGCGCCGCAATCGCCGGCCGCCGCGGCGGTCGCCTCAGCCCTGAGCGCGCGCTCAGGGTCTACGCCGGCCTCGAGCTCACCATCGGCGTCCGCGCGGTGCTGCTTCCCGTCGCCCTGACCGCCGTTCGTCCTCTGCTCGTGACCGCGTACGCCGACGGCCAGGGCGGCGCCTCATTCGCCTTCTTGCGACTGGCGACCAGTGTGCTGCTGCTCGCCTTACCGGCGGCGGCCATGGGCGCCACGTTTCCGATTGCGTCGCGATGGACGGTGCGCCGCGCCTCGAGCGCGGCGCGGGAGGCCGGCGGCCTGTATGCGGCCAACACGCTCGGCGCGGCCACCGGCGCGGTGCTCGCCGGCTTTGTGTTGATTCCGGCGCTCGGCCTGAACGGCGCAACGTGGGTCGGCGTCGCGCTCAACATTACCGCGGCCGCCGGCGCGTTCGCGATCGCGCACGGCGCAGTCCCATCGCGCTTGGAGGGCGGGGACTTTCGTCCCCGCCGGGCGGCCGCGAAAGCGTCGGCTTCCCCATCCGATGCGCGGCGGGGGCTGACGCCCCCGCCCTCCGAACGCCAGGACGCGCGACCCTGGCTAGCCGCACTGGCGCTCGGCGCCTCTGGCTTTGCCTCGCTGACCTTGCAGGTGGTGTGGACGCGCCTGCTCGTGCAGATCCTCGGTCCCACCACCTACGCGTTCAGTATCGTGGTGGCGATCTTCATCATCGGCCTCGCGGCCGGCGCCGCCGTCGGTTCATGGCTCGCCTCGCGCGTGCGAAGCGCCGCCGCCGGCCTCGCGATCGGCATGCTGATGAGCGCTGGCCTGTCACTGGCCGCGGCCGCCTCGGTGGACTGGGCGCTGCTGACCATGGCGGAGATCGTGGCGCGACCCGGCTACCAGTTCTCGGATGTGCTGAGCCGTGAGGTCCTGCTGGCCACGGGGTTACTCCTGCCGATGACCATTGCCTTCGGCACGGCATTTCCCTTCGCCGTCGCGCTGGCGGCCGGCCGCGATGAGGCGGTGACGGAGTCCATCGGCCGGATCTACGCCGTCAACACGATCGGCGCGATTGCCGGCGCGCTGCTCGCCGGCTTTGTGCTGGTGCCTGAAATCGGGCTGCACGTGACCATCCGTGTCGTTGCAGCAATCGCCGGCGTCGCCGCGGTCGCGGTCCTGATGCGGGCCGGCCAGGGACGAGGGCGCCTCGCCGGCTTCGCGCTCGCGGCCGTGGTGCTGGCTGGCGGCATCGCACTGCCGCCGTGGGATCGGCTGCTGCTCTCAAGCGGCGCCTACAAGTACGCCGCCGCCATGCGCGGGCCTGGCCTCGAAACATCGCTGACAGCTGGTGAATTGCTGTCGTACCGCGAAGGGGCAACCGGCACCGTGGCCGTGCGCCAGTTGGCGGGCACCGTGTCACTCGCGATCGACGGCAAGGTTGATGCCTCGAACGCCGGCGACATGCTGACGCAGCGGCTGCTCGCGCATATTCCGCTGTTGCTGCATCCGGCGCCGAAACGGGTCGCGATTCTCGGACTCGGGAGTGGTGTCACGCTGGGTTCGGCGCTGACTCACCCACTCGACGCCGCGACGGTCCTTGAGATCTCGCCCGAGGTGGTCGACGCCTCTCGATTCTTTGATGCCGAGAACCACCAGGCGTTGGCCGACCCGCGCACGCGCCTGGTGGTCGGCGACGGCCGCACGCACCTGATGCTCGGGCGCGAACAGTACGATGTAATCGTGTCTGAGCCGTCGAACCCGTGGATGGCCGGCATCGCGTCCCTGTTCACGCGCGAGTTCTTCGAGGGCGCCAAGGCACGCCTGGCCCCCGGCGGCGTGCTCTGCCAGTGGGCGCACACCTACGACATCAGCCGCGACGACCTCCGCTCGATTGTGGCCACCTTCCTGACCGCGTTCCCCGACGGCACCATGTGGCTGGTGGGCGATGCCGACGTGCTGTTGGTGGGTTCGACCGGGCCACTGGATGATCGCATCGCCGGAATTGCCGAGGCGTGGAAGCGTCCCGGGGTGGCCGACGATCTGGCGTCGGTTGGCGCCCGCGATTCCTACGCCATCACCTCCCTGTTTGTGGCGCAGGGCGCCGCACTGAAGGCCTGGGCCACCGGCGCTCCGCTGCAGACCGACGACCGCATGCAATTGGAATTTTCGGGACCGCGCAACATTTTCGGCGGCTCGCGGGATGACAACGCCGTGACGCTGCGCGACCTGGCCAGCAGCAGTCCGAAGCCCGCCGCCGTCACGGCCGCCGAACAGGCCGCAACCGCCGCCGACCACCGGAACCGCGGACTCATGTTCCTGCAGTCAGATGCCCATCGTCCGGCCTACGAAGACTTCACGCGCGCCTTGGCGATCGAGCCCAACGACCCGGTGGCCCTCGATGGGTTGACGCGGTCGGCGGCGGCGCTCAGTCGAATTGACGAGGTGCGGGCGGCGCTGACGAAATTGGCATCGGTGCCGGCAAACTCGTCGGCCAAGCTCGCGCTGTCAAAAGTGCTGGCGTCGCAGGGCGCCGTGGACGAGGCCGTCCGTATCCCCTTCAGCCTGCTCCAGGCCGACCCAGGCAATGTGCCCGCCCTGGAACAACTGGCCTCGGTGCTCTCTGACGTCGGCGACGTGGCCCGTCTGGAGCCGGTTGTGGCCAAGCTGGTGGCCGAGGCGCCGAAGAACACGTGGGCGCACTACTACGCCGGTTCGCTGTTCTTCATGCAGAGCCGGCTCGACCTGGCGGCCCAGGGCGCCCGTCATTCAATCAGCCTGGATCCAACCAACGCCAAGGCCCACAACCTGCTCGGCGCGTGCCTGGCGAGCATGGGCCAGACCGATGCCGCCCGCTCAGCCTTCAAGGCCTCCTTGAAGACCGACCCGCGCGAGCCCGGCACCTATGTCAACCTGGCCACCCTGGAACTCCAGGCAGGCAATCGCACACTGGCACACCGGTACTTTTCCGAAGCGTTAACGGTTGACCCGGCGTCACAGGCCGCGCGCGACGGTCTCGCATCGATGGGACCGGTGCGATAGACAGACCTCCGCAAATCGGTATTCTCCACGCGCGCTAATCGATCACCCATCCAAATCACTGAAGTTTGATCCAACTTCGCCGAATACCTATTCGGTGCGTCGGCGCGCGTGTGTGCATTGTTCCAACGAGTGTGTAAGAAGCGACACGCTCAAGGCCGTCCACGCGCTGCCGGAACCAGTCTCTCACTCTGAAGATGCACGGCCGGGTATTCGGCACGGCCTTTGCTATGAGTAGGTAACAAGGGGAGCAACTCGATGAGCGTCGTTCGTATTCTGGGATTCTCGACGCTGCAGTGCGGGTGCGTGGTCGGTCGTTACCGAGACGTCGCCAGCACGCGCGAGGTCAGCTACGTGGAAGAAAAGGGCGTGGGCTGTGAAAGCCACGCGCATCGCCGCAACCACACGGTTTCGGCCGAGCGCGAACGGTTTGCCGCCGTCGCCATGACCACGCTGGCCGCCAGGGCGTCCTAGCCCATGGTCCGCCTAAAGGCGGACGCCACAGCGCTGTAGTGTCCTGCTTCCTGACCCGCCGTAGCCTTGGCGAAGGCGGTTAGCCGGACCGGTCGTTCGCGCCACGGTACAATCGTACCAACGTGCCCCCTCGCCTCCCCAAACCCTTTGCCGACCTGCGGCGCGGAAGCCAGCGGCTGCGCTTCTTCCACGGCGATTGCCTCGACATTCTCGGCCGGCTCTCCCCAGGCTCCGTTGACGCCGTGGTGACCTCGCCTCCGTATAATCTGGGCATTCGCTACCGGTCGTACGACGATGAGCTGCCACGGCCGGCGTACCTGGCGTGGACCGGCGAGTGGATTCAGGCGGTCAAGCGGGTCCTGGCCCGTGAAGGCTCACTGTTCTTGAACGTCGGCTCGAAGCCCAAGGACCCGTGGACGGCGCTTGATGTCGCCCAGGCCGTGCGGCCCCACCTCGAACTCCAGAACATCCTGCACTGGGTCAAGTCCATCGCAATCGAGAAATCCCTCGCGGGCTCCCGGTCCGGGCTGACCGACGATTTGGCGGTCGGTCACTACAAGCCGATCAACAGCACGCGCTTCCTCAACGACTGCCACGAGTTCGTCTTCCACTTCAGCCCGACCGGCCGGACGCCGCTCGACCGCCGCGCGGTGGGCGTGAAGTACCAGGATCAATCGAACGTCGCCCGCTGGCAGGGCTCGGGCTCAGGGCTGCGGTGCCGTGGCAATACCTGGTTCCTGCCGTACGAGACCATCCAGAGCCGCGACAAGGAACGGCCGCACCCCGCCACGTTCCCGTGGCGGCTGCCGGCCTACTGCCTGAAGCTGCACGGCTTGCCGCGAGTCGGCCTCGCCCTCGACCCATTCCTGGGACTCGGCAGCAGCGCGGTCGCCTGCGCACAGCTGGGGGTGGATTTCGTGGGCATCGAGCTCGACGAGCACTACCTGGCCGAGGCGGTGGCCCGGACCGCGGCCACGCTGAAGAAGCCCACGCCGCGCCCAAACAAGCGCGGGCCGCGCTCAACAAGCGCGGGCCATAGTTGTCCTTGAATCCATCTCTTCTGGAGATGTATGCTCCCATGCAACGGGGGAGTGATTAGTGGACCTTCGACAACTAGAAATCATACGAGCCATCGCCGAAACCGGTTCGTTCACGGCCGCGGGCCACAAGCTGCACGTCTCGCAGTCGGCCATCAGCCGGCAGATTCTGCTGCTCGAAGATGAACTGAAAGAG
>CAMBHC010000254.1 GCA_945866285.1 Candidatus Sulfopaludibacter sp. SbA3
ACGAACAGCGCCACGCCCCAGCGCACGCCCCACAAGTAACCGGCGCGGTTGGTCGGCGAGTCGCGCCGCAGGATCCACAGGAACAACACCATCGCGATGCTGCTGACGGTGATGGTGATGCCCATCACGTTAAACACCGCCAGGTCGAACGCCGTGCTCGCATTGAAGTGCGACGTGGTGCCGCGGGCCGACTGCATGCTGATCAAGGCCACCTCGATCACCATCGCGACCGAAATGGTCCAGCGCACCAGCGCGCGCTTGACGAGGTCCGGCTCGGTTTCCGGCATGAACCACGCCGTGGTCCACAGGAAGATCGTGATCGAGACCAGGAACTTCATCGGCTTGATCCACGGGTTGATCCCGAGGATGAGCCGCTGGTCGCCGATCGACAGCAGGGTGACGACGACGAGCGCGAGCGTCATCAGCGCGCCGGTCCAGAACAGGAGCGGGTCGCGCGCCCGCAGTTCGGTCACGGTGTCAGACACCGTTATACCTCCAGCGACTTCGTCTTCGCGGTTCTGATCGCAAAGTAGAACAGCAGGCCGATGGGACCGAGCATGAAAGTCATGAGGTAACAGGGAATCATCACGAGCCGCGGAATCTCCAGCCGCTGCGAGTCGCGGCTCTCCCACGCGCCGATGAACAAGTCGAAGGCGAGATAGTGGACCCAGCCGGCCAGCAGCAGCTCGTCCCTGCCGAACAGCTTCCTCACTTCCGCCAGCGAGCCGAAGCCGCCCGGCGCATCGGCGATAAACAGAAAAATATAGGTGAGGTAGATCAGCGCCAGCGTCAGCGGGATGATGATGCCGGTCAGCAATTTCGCGCGCGGGTCGGCTGGAACCACCACCAGGAGGATCCAGCCGAACAGTGCGATGAAGGACGCGAACGAGAAGACGGTCTCAAGCGGCATCTACTGTGCCACCGACGTGCCGTAGTAGATGCTGTTGAACAGCAGCTTGAAGGTGCCGTGCGGCTGGGCGCGGAAGGTGATCTCCGGTCCGAACAGGAAGACCTTGCCCTTGCCCAACTTGGCCTCGATGCCGGCGGTGCCGCCCTCGAGGTAGTGCTGGCCCCACGCCCAACCCGAGCGCAGCGAGTTCTTGCTGTCGAACCACGCCACCGGCTTCACGCCGAGCAACGACGAGTTCGGTGCCAGCTCCATCACGGGGTTGTTGTCGAAGAACACGTCGACCTTCTTGTCGAGACCGAAGGCCACCGGGTTAGTGTTGTCCACGGCGATCGACATGATCGAACCCGGGATGTAGTATTTCGTGCCGGGCAGCGGACGTTCGCTGCCATCCTGCGCGACCTCGACCAGGTGATCGCTGATCGGCAGGCCCAGGTGCTCGCCCAGTACGGCGGAGCCGCCGAAGGCGACCAGCACGCCGCCGGCTTCCGCAAACGCCTTCAACTGCGGCACGGTCCTGGTCAGCGAGACGCGACCCAGCTGTGCGCGATACTCCTCGGGAATCTCCTGTGCCGTGGGCTGGCGGCCACCGAAGCCGCCGCCACCGCCGTCGGTGTCGGGAATGCCGCCGTCGGGGAACAGGATGACGTCGAACTTCGCCTTCAGGTTGCCGGCATCGAGCGTCGCCGGGAAGACGCGCTCGAAGTCGAACTCGAACTGCTCGAGCAGCCAGCGCAGGTGACCCGACGGCATGGAGCCGCCATACATGTCCCACAGGCCAATGCGCGGCTTGGTCAGCTTGTACATCGTGCCCGCGGGACGCGCCGTCACGGCGATGAAGTTCAGACCCAGGTCGAGCGCGGCCTTGTCGAGCACCGCCTTGGTCGTCGGCTTCGCGGTGATAAAGATCACGCCGGTGCCGTCGCTGCTCTGGTAGCTGCGGTCGCCGACGAAGAACGCCTCTTCGTTCGCCTTCATCAAGCGGTTGATGGCGATGAACGCGTCGTTGTTCTTGTGATTGACGACGTAGCCGACAGTGTTTCCTACTGAGGTGCCGGCGGTGTCTGTCACCTTGCCGGGTGTGGGCTTGATGACGTCAGGAATCTTCTCGAACGGACCATCGAACGCATCGAGGATGCGATCGAACTTCAGGCCCATCTGGTAGGCGAGCGTCCAGCCGGCGCTGTCGTACGGAGGAATGGGCGGGCCACCGGGATACTGGAAGTCGTTCGGGTGATCCTGCGGCTCGAACATGTCGAGCAGGTGCGGACGGAACGCCTGCGCGCCCTTGAACACGTACGAGCCGGCGGGATACTGCTTGCCCGCTACCGTGAACGGCGCCGTCGCGCGATGCGCGGTGAGGCCGCTCTTGATCATGATGTTGACGAACTTGGTCGCCGTCAGGAAGTCGCCTTCGTTCGCCGACAGGATGTAGCCACGCGGATCGCGATACTCGGGCTTGCGGATGATCGAGAAGTACTTCTCGGGCACGGTGGCAATGCGGCCACCCATGGCCATGCGCGAGTCGGTGGCGCCATCGACCTTCATGTCTTTGGCGATCGCGTCCTTCACCTCGGCGATGCGGCGCGGGTAGACCGTCCAGTTGTCGGCGCCGCCGCGCTTGATGCTGTTCCGGCCGGCCAGGTAGATGTTGTAGAGCAGGCTCTCGCGATAGCGCTGCGCGAAGTCGAGCACCGCGTAGTTGGCGGTGATCGAGTAGTCGATCGACTGCCGGAAGTGCCACACCTGCGGCATGATCGGGAACGGCAGGTCGCCGCGGGCGATCACGCGGTCGGGCACGAAGCCAATCGTTTCCGGCGTCGGGTTGCCGATGCTCTCGGTCAGCAGGCCCACCTGGTTATGGAAATACGCCATGGTCCGCAGGCCGCCGTTCCACCACGTCGAGTAGTTCGATCCCGAGCGCGTCGTCACGCCCGGCTTACCTTCGGCGTCGAAGCGCGTGTGCATGGCGGCGCCGACCTGGTCGAGCGTGTTGACGACCAGCGGATCGAAGACGTAGTTGAAGGGATCGCGGAAGGGCGGCGAGAACATCACCGTGCCGGTCGGGCCGGTCTGGTGGTGGTTGTACATGATTTGCGGGAACCACTCGCGGTAGAGGATCCGGTTGATGTTCACCGACTCCGGCTGGTTCATCATGTAGAAGTCGCGGTTGTTGTCGTGGCCGACGTACTTCTGGTAGAGCCGCGGCAACTGGCCGGTGCTGCGATCCTTCTCGTTCGGCTTGCGCATGTACCAGTCGGAGACCAGCTCCATGCCATCGGGATTGGCGTGCGCCGCGAGGATGATGACGTCCTTCAGGATGCGCTGCGTCTCTTCGTCGTTCTTGCTGACGAACTGGTAGATGGTTTCGATCAGCTGCTGCGCGCCCAGCACTTCGCTGGCGTGCAGGCCGCCGTCGATCCAGATCACGGCCTTGCCTTCCTTGGCCAGCGCCTTGGCCTGGTCGTCGGTCAGGCCCTCGGCCTGCGAGAGCCGGCGCGAGATCTCCTTGTAGCGTTCCAGCTTCTTGAAGTTCTCGGGCGCGGTGATGATCGCCATCAACTGGTCGCGGCCTTCGGCGGTCTTGCCGATCGACTGCACCGTCATGCGATCCGATTCGGCGTCGAGCTTGCGCACGTACTCCGTGAACTTGGTGTAGTTCGGGAGTTGGTAATCGGCGCCGATTACGTGACCGAAAAACTGTTCCGGGGGGGTGACCCTGGGCGCGGCGGGTGCCTGCGCCTGCGGCGTGGCCAGGGAGAGCAGCAGGAGGACCACACACGAGAGCGAACGCAGTGTCACACGCATCCCGAAAGTATAAAGGGGACCCGCCGTCGTGCGAAGATCCATTGATGTCCGCCCATAAGCCCTACGGTTCCTGGCCGTCGCCACTCACTGCATCGCGGGTGACCGCGGGCGCGCTGCGACTCGATCACGTTCAGCTGGATGGCGAGGATGTCTATTGGGTCGAAGGGCGGGCCTCCGAAGGTGGCCGTTACGTCATCGTCCGGCGGACCGCGGACGGGGCGATCATCGATGTCACCCCGACCGTGTTCAATGTACGAACACGGGTGCATGAATACGGCGGCGCGGCCTACACCGTCGATCGCGGGACGATCTACTTTGCCAACTTCGCCGACCAGCGAATCTATCGCCAGCGGCCCGGTGCCGTGCCCGAACCCATCACAGCCGAGGGCGGCTTCTACGCCGATTTCCGCGTGGACCGGACGCGTGATCGCTTGATCAGCGTTCGCGAGGACCACTCGAAGGCGGGTGAGGCGATCAATACGATTGTCGCCATCGGTGGCGGCGAAACCGTGTTGGTGTCAGGCGCTGACTTCTATTCCGATCCGATCGTCAGTCCCGATGGCGCCTCGCTGGCGTGGCTGCAGTGGCATCACCCCAACATGCCGTGGGACGGCACCGAGCTGTGCGTGGCGCGCTTCGAGACTGATGGCACGCTCGGACCCGCGCGGACCATCGCGGGCGGCGCGACCGAATCAATCTTCCAGCCGGAATGGTCGCCGGATGGCACGTTGTACTTTGTGTCCGACCGATCGGGATGGTGGAACCTACATCGTCTACTGAACGGCGAAGTTGAAGTGGTCCACGCGATGGCCGCAGAGTTCGGCAAGCCGCAGTGGACCTTCAGCATGGTCACCTACGCGTTCATGTCGGCCGAGCGCATCGCCGCCACCTATACGCAGGGCGGCCGCTGGCAGCTCGCGCTGATCGACACGCGATCCCGGACGTGCACGCCAGTGCCGCTGCCGGTTCAGCCGCTGGAATCCATTCACGCCACGGCCGATGCGATCTACTTCTTCGGCGGATCAGCGACGGAG
>CAMBHC010000255.1 GCA_945866285.1 Candidatus Sulfopaludibacter sp. SbA3
TTGGCGCGCTGGTTCTGTTCGCGAACCTGGTGTTCGACTATGCGAAGGTGCGCGCCGTCGTCGAGGACCGCCGCAGCATGATCGGCGCGCTGTCGGCGGGGTTTCGTTTCGTGCGACGCACTCTGGGCGCGGCGGTCGGCCTGTATGCCGTCAACTCCGTCGCTTTCCTCGCAGTGCTGTTCCTCTACTACCTGACCGCGCCCGGCGCCGCAGCCGACACTCTGGCCTTCGCCATCGGCCAGCTGTTCATCGTCCTTCGGGTCATCGTCCGCCTGCAGTTCGCGGCGTCACAGACGGCGTTGTTCCAGGGTCGCCTGGCGCATGCGGGTTACGTGGCGCGGCCGGTGGCGAAGTGGCCGGATTCCCCGGCAGCCGAGGCGATCGGCCCGGCGTAGGGCAGGCGTAAGTCAAAGGCGTAAGTCAACCTGCTTCATATTTACGGTTTTCGTAAAAGTGAAGCAGGTTGACTTATAACGCGTCGACGCCGGTGGCGGCAGCGGCGCGCTGCCCATGGCCCACAGGTCGCGCGTTTCGGCAAACTGCGTCAGTCGCATTTCACCCATCGCGTAGACCGCGCTCGAACGCGATTCACTGTTCGAGTTGCTGGCCGATTACACCGACTTGCTGCAGGGGATCTTCTCGATCCTGCTCAGGCGCGGGAAATAGGCAACGACACCTCGAACACGGTCTCGACGTGCGGGGTGCTGCGGACCGAGACGGTGCCGCTATGGCGTTCGATAATCGCCTTCACGATCGACAGCCCCAGGCCTGAACCCGACTGCGACCGCGAGCGGTCGGCCTTGTAGAACCGGTCGAACACGTGCGGCAAGTGCTCGGCGGGAATGCCGATGCCGTTGTCGCTCACCAACAGGGTCACGCGAGCCGGATCCCGCCGAGCGCTCAGGCGAACCACCCCGCCGGGCGGGGTGTGTTTCAGCGCATTGGCGGCCAGGTTTTGCACCGCCTGCTCGATGCGCATGGGGTCGCCAACCAGACGCAGACCCTCGTCGCGGGGCTCGACCACGATCATCACCTGCTTGTCGGCGGCCGTCTTGGCGTGCCGCTCGGCGACGCGCTCGAACACCTCGTCGACATCCACGGATTCCTGCGCGAGTGAAATGCCGCCCGCTTCGAATCGCGCCAGGTCGAGCAAGTCGCCCACCAGGCGCTCGATGCGCTCGCCTTCTTCCTGGATCACCTCCACGGCCCGCACGCCTTCTTTGGACTCGGGCGCGAATTGCGTGAGGCCCAGAGTCTCGGCATAGCCGCGAATGGCCGTCAACGGCGTCATCAACTCGTGCGAGACGTCGGCCAGTAACTGGCGGCGAGCGCGGTCGGCTTCGACCAGCTGCGCCTGCCGGGCCGCCAGGTCGGCGGCCATGCGATTGAAGGCGTCCGCGACGGCGGAGACCTCGTCGCCGCCAATGGCCGGCGCCCGCGCCGTCAGGTCGCCTTCACCGAACCGGCGCGCGGCATCCTCGAGCGCGCGCAGGCGAGCCTGGGCCGGCCGGAAGATCACGAGAGCGGCCAGTGCCGTGCCGGCCAGCAGCAACAGGAACGCGCCGATGGCGAGCGGCGTGCCAATCTGATCGGCCACCCGGCGCACGCCGGTAAGCGGTGGCACCCAGACGACGCCGACGACTTCGCCGTGGTGCTCGATCGGCGCCATCTCGGGGCCTCGACGCGGCCCGCCGAATGGGCCGCGCGTCATCGGTCCGGGTGGAGGACCACCATTGCCCATTCCTGGCGGCGGCATCCGGTCGCGGTCAGGCGGGGGTCCTCGTCGCCCCTCACCGGGTTGGCCCGGCGCGCGTCGCTTGAACGGCCCCGGCATGCGCATGCCCTGCGGCACGTCGATGCCCGGAGGCGCTACCACCCGGCCGTCGGCCAGGATGATCACGGCCGGGCGATGGAGTTCGCTGATGCGCTGCTTCGCGTAGGCCTCGAGGTCAAGGGCGGGATCTTGCGTGAGGGCCGACTCGAGGTCAGACGCCACCAGGTCCGCGAAGTCGCGGCCCATGCGCTCGGGCATGCCGCCCTCGGTTTCACCCGCCACCCAGATGAACAGTCCCACCTGCAGGCCCAGAGTGATCCCGAGAAACAAGATGAAGCCGAGGCCGATGCGCCAATAGAGGCTGCGCCCAAACGAACGGGAACTAGACATCGGCGCACTTGTAGCCACTACCCCACACGGTCAGGATAATGTCGGGATTCGACGGGTCGACTTCCACGCGCCGGCGCAGACGCTTCACCAACGAATCGACGCTTCGCTCGGTGACATAGGTGTGGTCGGGCCAGATGCGGCTCAGCAGCGCCTCGCGGCTGAAGACAATGCCGGGGTGCGTCGCCAGGACGAACAGCAAGCGGAACTCCTGCGCGGTCAGGTCCACCGCTTCGCCGCGGACACGAACGCGCCGGCGGGCGGGATCGATGTGCAGGCCATGCACGTCCACCGGCTTCTCGTCCGTGCCGGCGGCCGCGGCTTGCAGTTGCGACCGGCGCGGTCGCCGCAACAGCGCGCGTACGCGCGCGACCAATTCGCGGATGCCAAACGGCTTCACCAGGTAGTCGTCAGCGCCGCTCTCAAGCCCCAGCACCTTGTCGCTCTCTTCACGGCGTGCGGTCAGCATCAGGAGCGGTACATCCTGGTTCGGCCCCTCGCGCCGAATCGATCGACAAATCGACACGCCGTCCATGCCTGGCAGCATCAGGTCGAGCAGGATCAGGTCGAAGGCGTGGGCCGAGGCGAGCGCCAGCCCTTGCATGCCGTCACCCACCGCCTCGGTTTCCAGGCCCTCAAGGCCGAGGTGCAGGACGATGAGGTCGCGGATGTGGGTGTCGTCTTCGACGACCAGGACGCGGGCCATTGCCTAGAAGTGTTCCACAAGATCGCGGGCTTGCCGCGCCGAAGCCTTGGCGAAGGCGGGCTGCCACAGTTTTCTCACACACCAGACACAGTGCTGCCACGACAATCCCGTCTCATAGGCTAGAAGGAGTCAGACAACACATGACCAAGACATTGAAGGTTTCCCTCGCTGCGGGGTTCGTGGCGGCCGTTCTCGCCGCAGGTTCGGCACTCGTCGTGGCACAGGATGGCCAGATGCCGCGCCGCGGACCTGCCATGGGCAGGGGCGGTCCGCCCCCGGGCGGCATGCGCGGTCCCGGCGGACCCGGTGGTCCCATGGGTATGGGCATCGGGCCTGGCTTCCGCGAACTCGACCTGACCGACGAGCAGAAGGCGCAAGTCACGTCGATCGTCGATTCTCACCAGGCTGAATTCAAGGCCGTGGGCGAGAAGATGCACGCGGCCCGGGAGGGCATGCAGGCGCTGCTCGAAGCCGACACGCTGGATGAGGCAGCGGTGCGCGCGAAGAGCGTCGAGGTGGCGGCCGCTGAGGCCGACGCGGCCATCCTGGGCGCGAAGGTCCGGACGCAAACCGTCCAGGTGCTCACGTCGGAGCAGTTGGCGAAGCTGAAGGAACTACAGGCGTCGCGCAACGGCAAGCAGCGCCGGCCAGGCCGGCACTAACGAATCAGGTGGAGGCAACCCCTTCGTTGGGGTTGCCTCTCGGCCTATTTCGCCGGACCCCACCGCCACTCCCGACTTGCTGCTAGCAGCGGAACACCTTGATGCGTAACGCGGGCTGGCTGCCCTGCCCCGATTGCACGACCACCTCATTCCCGCGATCGTCCCGTATCCCCAAGGTCATGGTGATGTCGATGTAAGCGCCATCAGTGGTTGAACCGGCGCCGCCGCATGCCTCGGTCAGCGTGTAGATGTTAGAGCTGCTGCTCTGCGTGATGGTCTTGTCGATGCCGTAGGTGTAGACCAGCCGCCAGTTGTAGGTCTGGGCACCAGGTAAGTTGGCACTGGCGGTGAAGGTGCACGGGGTCGCGGTGCTGCGGATGTCGCATTCGGCGGTTGTGCCGGTTGACTTGAAGCCGTCCACCAGCGTGAACGACACCGAGTACGGAGACGCCGTCTGGACCACCTGGTAGGTGATGGAGCCACCCGTGTAGTCAAACCGGAGGTTGCCCGACCGCAGCGCGCCGTTGTTCTGCGGAACCCGGAACGTCACCACGCCAAAGCCCTCGCCGGTGGTCGGGTCGACGTTCGTGATGAACGACGAGCTGTTGGTGACCGTCCACGTGCAGGCGCCGGTGCCGGTCAACTTGTGGATGCTCACGCTGAAGTTGCCACCCGCCGCGGGCACTTCCTGGGCGGCTCCGAAGCGGTACGAACAGGCTTCGAAGACCGGCACGCACGTCGCCGGGGCCGCATTACCGTCGACCTGGGTCAACACCTTCTGCACGGCGGTGGCGTGGTCGCAGTCGTTGGTGCGGTAACGCAAGTACTCGCTGATCCAGATGGCGGCGCCTTCGGCGTCCACGAAGGTACTGACCAGGCCGCGATTCATCTGCTGGTAGCGCGTCTCAAGCTGCTGCCGGAAGGTGACGACGTCGGCGCGGGACGTGAAGGGCACGGCCACCGCGCCAGTCGGCGTCGCCCCGCAGTCCGGCCCCGCCGCGCCACCGTCGATTTGGGTCATCGCGCGTTGCACCGCGGTCCCGTGGTCGCAACCGGACACGCGATACCGGATGTACTCCTGGATCCAGGTGACTTCACCTTCGCGATCGACGGCGGTGAGCGAGGCGCTGCGATTGAGGCCGCTTTGATACTTGGTCTCGAGCTGGTTGCGGAAGTCGACCGTCTCGTTGCGCGGCGGGGACGGCATCGCGGTC
>CAMBHC010000256.1 GCA_945866285.1 Candidatus Sulfopaludibacter sp. SbA3
TGGCACTAGTTCCATGGCAACGCCGGATCGATGAAGTGCGCGCCGGCGCCAAGCGCCGCCACGTAGTCGCCACCGCAATAGCGCTCGCGCACCGCTGAGTGCGCGAACCAGCTGGGAGGCAACTGCTCGGCGCGGCGCTCCATCTCATACACCACGTCCAGCGGCACGTCGCGATTGGGCGCATACGCCACCACCACCCGGCACTCGCGCGCACCGGCGCGCACGGCCCGCAGCGCCGCCTGCCTCGCGGCATACGCGCCCACGCGGTCGATGTGGCTCAGGTCCTTGCCCGACAGCGCCCCGCCGCCGATGGCCACCCGCGGTCCGTAGTAGTCCACCACCAGCTTGCGGCCGGTCTGCCCGTTGTCGCCATCGCTGCCGCCGTTCAGCAACGGCCCGTTGGGATTGATCAGCAGCTCGATGTCGTCGAACCGCGCCGCCCATCGCGGGTCGGATCTTTGGATACGCGCGTAGGCATCGCGCAGATCCTCCAGGATGCGCGCCGTCAGTTCCAGGAGCGACACGTCTGGCAACTGCTGCAGCGTGACCAGGATCTGTTCCACCTGCCACTGGTCCGTGCCCTCGCGGACGCGCACCAGCAGCTTGCCGTCCGGCCCCTGGCCTGCGAGCCGGCCGCCGCGGCAACTCTGCGCGAGCGCCGCGCCCAGCGTGTGCGCGAGGTAATGCTCGGGCGGCAGCCACGCCACCTTCGCGTCGTAGCCCGCCCAGCCAACCGAGATGCACTGGTCGTTGACGTGGTCGGTCCACGTGCGCGGGTCCTCGCGAAGCTGGCACACGGTGTCGCGCACCTGGTAGCGGTCGGCCTCGATGGCATTGGGCGCCACGTAGCCGATGCTGCATCCGGTGGCGCGAACGATCTCGGCCAGATCGCGCGCCAGGGGCCGCCGCGTGACGATGCCCCCGGTGAGAAAGACCTGGTCGCACCAGGTGCTCATCTCCACCTGGCAGTAGGCGCGCGCGTCGGCCTGGTAGCACTCGGCCACGATGGCGTCGGCCACCTGGTCGCAAAACTTGTCCGGGTGACCCGGGAGAACCACTTCGCTCATGCGGATCATGATGGCAACCTCGATAGCTGGGTATAGGGAAGTCCGGCGCGCTGCAGCAACGCCGCGTTGCCATCGCGGGTGACAATCGCGTGAAGGCGGGTGCCGCCTGCCGCCGCCATCTGCGCCGCCTTGATGTGCTCGACGTAACCGTCGGTGACGATGATGGCGGCGCGCGGCCTGGTGCGCGCCACGTGGTCGAGCACGCAGCCGAGGCTGGTGCCGCCCGTGGTGTCGGCGATGAGCCGTCCCTGCTCGATGCGCGCAGGTGCGACGACGTTACTGAACGCCCAGAACGGCCGGCGGATGTACGGCGTGAGCCGCCCGAGCAGCGCCACGATCAGTGGCATCTCCGCGTTCATCGAGCCACTGACGTCCAGGTAGACGTGGGCCGATCCGGCGCGGACGGGCATCGTGGTGTCCCAGTGCGCATCTGGAAAGAACGGGCTCCACAGTGATTGCAACACCGCGCGCCGGTCGCCGGGTGACAGCACCGGCAGGACGCAGCTGGTCGCCGCGTGGTCCGTGGCGACCGACGCGCTATCCGGCAGCAGGTGACGCCGCAACACCGCGTAGGCCTCACGGCGCCACTGCTCGATCGCCCGGTCTGCCGCCCGCACCTCGTTGCGATAGGCGTTCGCCCCGAAGCCGCGGCCGCGAGGGCTGCGGAAGATGCCTGACCCGTTCATGGCCTTGAGGGCGGAGTCGAGCGCGTTGGCCAGCGCAGCCGCTCCTTCGCCTTCGTCGCGGCCCGCGCCATCAAGGGCGTCATGGTTGCCCAGCAGCACAACCGCCTTGGCATTGGCGCTGAAGTGATCGCGGGCGAAGTCGCGGATGTCGTCGGCCACCAGCTGGCCGGCGTAGAGGGCGCCCCATGCCGCGAACAGACGGCGCTCGGCCGCGCGCCCCTGGCCGCTCCAGCCGGATTGGGCGATCGACGGCCGCTCCTCAGCGGTCGGCGGCCGCAGCAATCGGGCCACGCCCTCCGCCGTCGCGTAGTAGCCGCTCATCATCGCGCTGTACTCGGGGCCGAGACTGCGATGAATGATCGCGTTGATCACCGCATCCAGCGCCAGGTGCTCCGGGGGCGTGAGCGCGGTGATGCGCTCGGTGTGCCGCAGCAGCACGTGCAGGAACTCGTGGCAGATCACCGCCTTCACCTCCGACTCGGTGCGGCAGTGCTCGCCGATGAACGCCAGGTTCACGAGCAGCCGCGGCCGTTGGTCGCAGGTCACGGCCAGCGTCGGCACCGTGTCGGTGAACTCGGTCACCAGGATCTTGAGCACCGCGCGGATGGCCAGCGGGTTCTCGTCAATCAGTTCCTGGTAGATGGCGTGAAAGTCACTGGCTGTCATGCGTAGAACCCCCGTCCGTCGAACAACTCCAGTTGACGCGTCAGGCTGGCACGGGTCCACAGCACGGGCCGGGCCGGGTCGTACAGCCACGGCGTGCTCAAGCCCAGTATCAATGCCTGGTAAAGCGCGTCAGCGGGCGATAGCGTGTCGACGGGCACGCGTTGCGGCACCAGATCGGTCCGACAGAGACACGCCTCGATCGGCAGGGCGATGGCCGCGCGGGCCTCGCGCTCGTCGGCGAAACCGCACTGCTTCAGCAGCTCGAGCACGACGCTGAGCGGATTGCGCTTTCCGAAGTCCAGGCCCACGCGCAGCACGCGCGGACATCTCACCGTCCCTTGGTCGTGTCCCAGCACGGTGGCGAAAAGACGGCTGGTGCGCTGGCGGCTCGACGGGCCGCCGCTGTTGGCCAACCGCTCGAGGTCGTTGGCCCGCCATCCAGCCCTCCAGCCGGTCTCGCTCGACGAGGTGATGGTGACCATGTTCATGCCGCCCCCGTGGCGAACACCTGGACGCAGCGGTGAAACTCCTGCTCGAACTCGCGCGGCCGCGCGACGGCGATCTTGTTGACGATGCAGAAGTAGAAGAGCAACTGGGCGCGCTCGCGCCGCGCGGCCCCGAGGCGGCCGAGTACCGGCGCGTAGGCCGCCAACTCCGGGTGCGTGCTGGCCGGCGCCCCAAGCCGCTCGTGCCAGCTGACCTCGCCGTCCACGGTTAACAGCGGCTGCGCGAAGCGTCCGAGGTCGTTCACGCCCTCGGCGCCGATTGGGAGTCGGCCCGCCACGGCGGCGGCGTAGGCAGCTAAGGCAAACGCCGCAGCGCGTTCCTTCGGCTCGTTGGCCAGCAGCTGCTCAACGGCCAGCGTGCCGGTGTCGCGATCGGGGCAGTGCTCGAGCAGGAGGCTTGCCTTGCCGTCGAGCGTCGGCTCGAGATGAAACAGGTGGACCCAGCGGTCCGCGCCCCGCAGCATCGCGGCGTCCCAGGCCAGTCGATGGGCGGCAGCCACCTTATCGGCGTCTGCTGCCGCGCCCCACGCGCGCTGTGGGAGGCTGGCGTCGACCGCGGTGCGGAAGAGCGCGTCGGTCTTGCGCGCGCCGAGCGTATCGGCCGTAAGGCCCTTGACGATGGTCGTGGCCAGCAGCGTGCGCGTGATCAGCCGCGCGCGCCGCGGCGACAGGCGGATGCCGCCGGTACGAAGCGCGGTGACAAGGGCGCACACGTAATCGACAATCGGCGCCGGGCAGTGGTCCACCCGCTCGTCGAACAACTGCCGCCAGGCCACCAGGTCCGCCTTCAGCCGTCCGCCATCGTCGGCCACCCGCCCTTCGCCGGCGGGGTTGGCGACGAGTTGTTGATCGGCGGCACTCAGGGTGTCCCAGTCGCCGACGTCGAGGATCACGGCGAAGCGATCGGCCAGCGCCGGGTCCAGCGGCTCGGCGCCGAGGTATTCCTCGCCCTCCAACTGGTCCGTCGTGCATGGGTTCATCGCCGCCCAGCGATAGCGCAGGGTCGCGAGGGCGATGCCCTGGATCTTCCGTTCGTGCACCAGTGAGAACAGGCGATTCTGGTGCTCCGGCTTGCAGCGGTTGATCTCGTCGATCAGCACCGACTCGGCGCCCCACACGGTGGCCGGCGTTTCGAGAAAGCGGACCGAGGCCTTGGCTTCGTCCGGGTAGGGGAAGCCCACCAGGTCGTCGAAGGAGATGAGGCTCGCGTTGTAGTGGCGGTGTTCGAGCGCGAGCGCTTCGCTGATGGTGTTGAGCAGGAAGGTCTTGCCGGTGCCGCTGCGGCCGATCAGCAGGATCGGGTCACCGCTGTCCAGCGCGGCAAGGACGAGGGGTTCCTGGCGTTCGAAGCCGTAGGCGCCGAGCGCAGACAGGTAGGACCGTGACGAAAGGGAAGTATCGGACATGCGGGCCTCATCGTTCGCGGCATTACCACCGACTCTGGGCCGGTTGGTGATCGTCGTAGGGCCACGTCCCTCGGATCGTCTGGATGACTAGCGGCTGCGTCGAATGACCACAGCAGAATCAATATATAGCGATGTGATGATTTATGTCAAACCAACGCGGCTGAAAGCCTAGGGCCCTCGACCGCCAACGCCGCGTCAGGTGAGGCTAAACGCGAGCTCGCCGAGCTTCTCCACGCTGCAGGCCACCCGGTCGCCCGGCTTCAACCACACCTGTTCGCCCTTGGGCTTGCCAAAGATCACGCCGTGCGGCGTGCCGGTGAACAGGATGTCGCCCGGCTTGATGGTCATCATCCGCGACGCAAA
>CAMBHC010000257.1 GCA_945866285.1 Candidatus Sulfopaludibacter sp. SbA3
TGGTGTCCGGCTTTAGCCGGACCTGCGCGCCAGCCTCAACTCCAAGTGGCGCTTCACGTCCGGCCATTCGGTGGCCAGGATGCTGTACAGCACCGAGTCGCGCACCGTGCCGTCGCGTCGCGCCTGGTGATGTCGCAAGACGCCGTCCCGCTTCGCGCCAAGCGCCTCAATCGCTTTCTGCGAGACGAAGTTGAAGTTATCAGTGCGCAGGCCGACGACTTTACAACCGAGGGTCTCGAAGGCGTGCGACAGCAGCATCAGCTTGCAGGTCGTGTTGACGTGGCTCTTTTGGCAGCGGGCGGCGTACCAGGTGTAGCCGATCTCCACCCGATCGATCGCCGGCACCATGTCGTGGTACCGCGTGCTGCCGATGATGGCGCCGTCGGAGAGGTCGCGGACCGCCCACGGCAGCATCTGCCCCTCGCGCTGCCCTTTGAGCGCATCGTCGATATAGGGCTGCGCACCCGCAGGATCAGGCACCGAGGTAAACCATAACTTCCAGAGCTCCCCGTCGCTGGCGGCAGCGACGAGGCCGTCGCGGTGTTCGGGACCGAGCGGCTCGAGGCGGAGGCCGTTTCGTTCGAGAGCGATGGGGGCTGGGGCAATCACCTGGTGATTCTATCGATCAACGCGGTTCATCGAAACGATGAACCGCGGCCATACGGGTCAAAGCGGGTCCGTGCCCACCGGCTCGCATAAACTAGGGTCAGTGCCACTGCCTCGGCTGTCACTCATCGCGCTGGTCTTCGCCATCGTGGCCGGGACGAGTCCCGCGTCCCAGGGGCTGGCGCCGCATCCCCGGCTGCTCTTTGACCGCGCGGAGCTGTCGGCTATCCAGGCGCGCTCGACCAGCGCGAAGCTGGCCCCAGTCCGCGAGCGTCTCTTCGCGCGAGCGAATGCCCTGCTCACGGCATCCCCGCTCCTCGTTTCGACCTCGGGACGCGGCCAGGCCGATCCCCCCGGCACGCTCAAGGGCCTCGACGCCGCGCGGCGGCTGCAAGGCCGGGTTGCGACGCTCGCGCTGGCGTTCCTGCTGAACGGCGATCGCCGTTATCGAGATACCGCCGTGGCGCAGCTGGATTTCGCCATCACCAGCTGGCCGATCTGGGTGGACACGGCGCACGCTCCGCCATTCGACCTGATGGCCGGCGAGATGTGCCTGACCTTCGGCCTCGCCTACGACTGGCTCTACGCGTCGCTGACCGATGCCGAACGAATGCGATTACGGGAGGGAGTCGAACGTCGCGCCCTGCGGCCGTATCTCGAGGCCACGAGCGGCGCGAAACCGATGTGGTGGTATTCCGCCGATCACAACTGGAACACCGTGACCAACGGCGGTGCCACCGTGCTGGCCCTGGCGCTGCAAGGCGACAGCCCGTTGTCGGACCAGGTGCTGCGCCTCTCGGTACCGGGCATGGTGCCGTACTGGAACAACTTCGGCGCGGACGGGGGATGGGAGGAGGGCACCGGCTACTGGACCTATGGCCATCGCTACGCCTTCATGGCAGCCGATGCGCTGCGCCGCGCCGGGTGGGTGGAAGGCGACCGATACCTGGCTCGCGAAGGCGCGCGCCAAACGGGGATGTTCCCGCTCGTCTTCAACCCGGGCACCAAGCTGTCCGCGAGCTTCTCCGACAGTTCCGGACGCGCGGCGGATCCGATTTTCTATTTCATGAACCGCGAGTACCGGAATCCCGACTACGCGTGGTTCCAGGATCGCGTGGCCCTGCGTTCGGTCACCAGCGAAGGCTGGCCCGACGAGGCGCTCGCCCTGGTGTGGCGGGACGTGGATGAATCGTGGCTCCCCGAATCGCGCGCGGCCTTCCGCCCGCTGATTCCGGCTTCCACGGCGTTTCCGTCGATCGGCTGGGCCATGCTCGCCTCCGAGCAGCCGGACCCGCCGCTGTTCCTCGCGTTCAAGAGCGGCTCGACCGGGGCCAACCACTCGCACCTGGACCTGAACCACGTCACCGTCGGGATGGGCGACAACATGGTGCTCATCGACCTCGGTAGCCGCTCGTATCCCGCGGATTACTTTTCCTCGGCACGGGCGGGCTACTACGAGATCTCCACCGCCGGCCACAACGCCGTGCTGGTCGGCGGCAAGGGCCAGGTATTCAACAAGGACGGGGCCCTTCGCGGGCCGTTCGAAGGAGCCGGTTACACGGCTTACACCGGCGTGGCTGACGGCAGCTACGAAGTGTCGACACCGCGCGCCCGGCGGACGGTGGTGTTCGTTGACCGTCGCTACTACGTGCTGCTCGACGAGGTGGTGCCGGCCTCGGCGGCCCCCATCGAGCTGCGCTTTCACAGCTACGGCACCATCGCGCCGCGGCCGCAGCGCGGCGGGTGGACCGTGACACAGGCCGACTCGGCGATGGACGTGGTGCCGGCCGACCTGTCACTCCTCACTGGCACGATCGACTCGCCCTCTGGATGGACCCGTGCCGTCAACCTGCTGCGCCTCGCGAGTCCCCAGGCGGTGCGCGGCCTGACGCTGGCCACCGCGATCATTCCTCGCACCCGAGGCGTCGCGACCTATCCGCAGGTGTCACAGGAAGACCGGGGCACGGAGTTGCGCGTGCGGGTGGATGGCGATCAGATCGTCTTCCGCCAGACCGCCGACGGCTACGTGATCTCGAGCGTGACCAAAGGGCAGTCTCTCCTGCCGTGATCGATGAGCAGACACGACGTCGTCCGCGCGACTGGGCCGTGCTCGCCCTGGCCCTGGCGCTGCTCAATGCGTCGCTGACCCTCGGCAACATCTGGCCCACGCCGTTCATATGGCTCACCGGAGATCTGTCGCTGGAACTGGCCGCCGGCCTGCTGGGCCTCGTGGTCCTGCGCCGCCCGGTCACCGCCCATCGCCGCGGTGTGCTGTGGGGGTTGTCGGCCGCCTGGGTGCTGCTGACGCTCGGTCGCTACGCCGCCGTCACGACCCAGTCGCTGTGGGGCCGCGACATCAACCTGTACTGGGACATGCCGCACGTGCCAGCCGTGGGTGCGATGCTGGCATTTGTCGCCTCGCCGTTGGTCCTTGGCGCCGTCATTGGCGCACTCGTCCTGGTGCCGCTCTTCCTCTACGCGCCGATCCGCTGGTCGCTCGGTCGCGTCGTTGATGCAACGCGCGACGCCCGCGGGCGCCGCGTCCTGGTCGTGATGGCGCTGGCCATCGCCACGCTCGGCGGCATCCAGCGCCTCAGCGAAGAGGTGCCGCAGTGGCCGGGGGTCGCCACGCCGGTCACGCTGGTGTGGGCGCGGCAGGCGCGGCAGCTCGCCTACGAGATGAGCGGCGCAGGGTTGCGTGAACTGGGCCCGGCACCGGTCCTGGCGTCGAACCTCGCGCACGTGCGTGGCGCCGACGTGTTCATCTTTTTCGTCGAGTCGTACGGCGCGGTCAGCTGGGACCGGCCGGCGTTTGCAAGTGAACTGGCCGGCGCCCGCACGCGCCTGGCCGCCGACATCAGCGACAGCGGCCGCGACGTGGTGTCGGCCTACGTCGAGTCGCCGACGTTCGGCGGCGAGTCATGGCTCGCCCACATTAGCCTGTTGTCGGGCACCGAGGTACGCGACGGGGCCATGAACACGCGGCTCATGGCCCAGTCGCGCGAGACGATGGTGGCGCCGTTTGCGCGGCAGGGTTATCGCAGCATCGCCATCATGCCGGGCCTCCAGAGCGCCTGGCCCGAAGGCAAGTTCTACGGCTTCGACGCGATCTACGGCGCGCCGGACCTCGCCTACGAGGGGCCGCCGTTTGGCTGGTGGGACGTCACCGACCAGTTCTGCCTGGCCAAGATGGATGCGCTCGAAGTGGCACCGGCCGGCCGCGCGCCGCTGTTCGCCGTCTTCCCCACCATCAGCACCCACACCCCGTTCACGCCCGTGCCGCCGTATCAGCCCGACTGGGCGCGCGCGCTGACACCAGAGCCCTACGACGCACAGGCGTTGCAGCAGGCGTACAGCGTGCCGCCCGACTGGCTGGACCTCAGCCCAGGCTACGTGTCCGCACTCCAGTACGCGTACGCCACCTTTGGCGGATACCTGCGGTTGCGGGCAGACCGCGACATCGTGATGATCCTGATTGGCGACCACCAGCCCCCGGCACTGGTGAGCGGCGAAGGCGCGTCCTGGGAAGTCCCCATTCACGTCATCACCAACCGGCGCGCCGTCCTCGAACGATTGCTGCAGCAGGGCTTCGTCCGCGGCCTGACGCCCCGGCATCCCGCGATTGCCAAGATGCACGCCGTGACGCCGGTGCTGCTCGACGCCTTCGGCGACGGCCAATGACGCAGCGGGTACACTAGCTCCGGGTCTTCGACCGTGCTCTTCACCGAACCCACTTTCCTCTTCGTCTTCCTGCCGGTGCTGCTGGCGCTCGCCGCGCTGCCGCTGCCGACAAACGGCCTGCTGCTGGTGGCCAGCATCGTGTTTTATGCCACGGGCGGCGGCGCCTTCACCTGGCTGATGCTGGCGTCGATCGTCGCCAACTACCTGGCGGCCCTGCGCATCGAGGCGCTTGGCGACACGGCCGCGGCCGCGCGCCTGCTGCGCGTCACGGTGGCCACGAACCTGCTGGCGCTTGGGGTGTTTAAGTACGCCGGGTTCGTCATCACCAATCTGAATACGGCCTTCGCGGCAATCAGCATCGCGCCCCTGGCCGTACCCGCCATTGCCCTGCCCATCGG
>CAMBHC010000258.1 GCA_945866285.1 Candidatus Sulfopaludibacter sp. SbA3
GCCGGGCCGCCGCAGCTCCGGCCGCGAGTGCACCGGCTCTCGCTGGCGCTGCTCCAACGGCGGCCTCGCCAACGGCATCGCCCGAGTGGGAGCGCATGGCCGGCGAGTCACGCGCGGCATACCAACGGGCGCTCGATGCGCAACGCGCCGGGGATGCGAACCGTCGTCAGCTTGAAGAATGGAGACGCGGCGAGAAACAGGCCGAGGCCCCAGCGATGCACCCTGGCACACTGGAACCTTGGCACCCTGGCACCCCTATCTGGGTTGCTTCATCCGTTCCAGCAATTCGCCGAGCCGTTTGTTCTCGTCGCCGTACTTCGCCCAGTCACCGGCGCGCTGGGCATCGAGCGCGCGCTGGTAAGTGCCACGCGCCTCGGCGGCCATGCGCTCCCACTCCGCGGCTCCGGCCGTGTCAGGCGCGGGTGATGCGCCGGTCGCGGCGGCGGCCGCGGTCGCTGTGGTCGCGGCTGGCGTCGCGGCGGGTCGGCCGGTTCGGTCGCTCTCGCCAAACAGCCGCGCGATCGCTTCATCCAGCGTTCGCTCCATGACGATCCGATTCTGGTACGCCACGATCACCCGCGTCAGCTCGGGAATGCGCCCGGCCTGTGCGCGCAGGTACAACGGCCGCACGTAGATCAGCGACTGCTCAATCGGGATCACCATCAAGGTCCCCTGAATGACCTGCGAGCCCTGCTGGTTCCATAGCGTGATCTGCGGCGAGATCACCTGGTCCTGGTTGATGCGGGCCACCACCTGCTGCGGACCGAACACCAGGGTCTGCTTGGGGAACTGGAAGACCTGCAGCTTGCCGTAGTGTTCACCGTCACTGCGGGCCACCATCCACGAGGCCAGGTTGTCCCGGCGCCGCGGCGTGAACGGCAACATCTGGATGAACTCCGCCTCGGTCTCGCCGGGCAGCTTCATCATCGCGTAGTACGGCTCCATGCGGCGCGTCTCACCGCTGCTCTCAACCGCCGGCGCTTCCCACTGGTCTTCCTTGTTGTAGAACACCGCCGGGTTGGTCATGTGGTACGTCGCGTAGACCGACGATTGAATCTGGAAGATGCCTTCCGGGTAGCGGACGTGGCTGCGCAAACCGGCCGGCATTTCGCTGAGCGGCTTGAACAGCGTCGGGAAGACGCGCGACAGGGTCTGCGCGATCGGATCGTTGGGTTCGGCGACGTAGAAGTCCATCGAGCCGTGATACGCGTCGATCACGACCTTGACCGAGTTGCGAATGTAGTTCACACCGCCGGCGGCGGTGGCGTACGGGTAGCGGTCGGTCACCGTGTAGGCGTCCTGAATCCAGAAAATGCGGCCGTCGTTGACGACCGGGTACGGATCCTCGTCGAACACCAGGAACGGCGCGACCTTCGAGACGCGCCGGCGAATCTGGCGGTCGAACATCAACCGGCTGTCGGCCGTGATGTCGTCGCTCAACAGAATCTGATACGACCGGAACCGTGCCGCGAACAGCAGCTTGTTCCAGAGCGAGCCGACCGGGACGCCGCCGGTGCCGTTGTATTCCGCGTAGACGTTGTCCTCGCCCTTCGGATAGTGAAACTCTTGCGCCTTGCTGCGCACGATTACGTAGTCGCCAGCCAACTCGCCGTAATAAATGCTGGGCTCGGTGATGTCGATGTCGACGGTGGTCACCGGCGGCAGGTCGCGGACGAACAGCACCGGCAAACCTTCGCTGGTCACCTCGTTCACCGGCCCGAGCGTCAGACCGTAGCCATGAGTGAAGACCAGGCGCTCGTTGATCCACGTCCGGTTGGGCAGCGCGGCCGGGTTGAGCTCGCGGACCGAGAGCATGACCTGCCGGTTCTTGCCGTTGATCATGTAGCGGTCGTTGTCGACCGAGACGAAGTCGTAGTAGGCGCGGATTTCCTGGATTTGCCCGAAGGTGTCGAGCAGCGGCTGGTGGTCCCACAGGCGGACGTTGTCGAGCGTGCCGCGGTTGGCCTCGAGATCGGCGCGCGTCAGCGTGCCTTCGCCCGGCAGTTCGCGCTCCTCGACCTGGTCCAGCGCGAAGGCCTCGCGCGTGGCGGCGATGTTGTATTCGATGAACGGTGTCTCGCGGACCTGTTCGTTCGGCGTGACCGCGAAGCGCTGGAGCATCGTGGCGTAGCCTTCGCCACCGAGCATCGTCAGAACATAGAGCGCCGCGCCCGCAATCAACAGCCGTTTCGAACGACTGGCGGCCGAGGCCGCGGCCAGGCCGGCGGCGATGACGGCGGCGCCCATGAGAAGCAACGCCACGGGCATGCGCGCGTGGACGTCGGCGTAGCTCGCGCCCTGGATGATTCCCGACGGCTCGACGATTTCGTTGAGGCGGCCGAGCCACGCACCCATCGCCAGCGTGAGGAAGAACACCGCGGCGAGCCAGGTGAGGTGGCGGCGGGCGCGGTCCTGAACGGTCACGCCGAACGGCGTGAGCGCCATCTGGCCGGCCGCGACATACAACGCCGCGGAACCCGCGGCGGCGAGCAGCACCAAGCCCATCACCAGGCCGCGCACGAGTTCAAGAGCGGGCAGCGTGAAGATGTAGAGGCTGGCGTCGTGCCCCAGCACGGGATCGACCTTGCCGAACGGCCCCTGGTGCCACCAGGTCAGCACCGTCATCCACTGGCTCGACGCGTACGACGACACCAGGAACGCGGCCCCGACGACGGCGAGCATGACGAGGGGGCGGAGTTGATCGCGGGTCGGCAGCGCGACGGTGAAGCCTTCTTTCGTCGTGAACGTGACCGGCGCGGGCGAAATCGACGCCAGCGCCACCCGCACGTTCAGCATCAGCCAGGCGGCAGCGGCCGTGAACACTGCCACGCCCAGCACGGCGCGCGCGGTGATCTCGGTGGAGTAGACGGCCTGGTACCCGACCTCGCCGAACCACATCCAGTCCGTGAGGAAGTCGACTGTAAAGGGCAGGAAGAAGAAGAGCGCTCCGGCCAGCAAGAGGATGACAAATCGTAGGGGCACGAGGTCATCTTACTCCCCCCGCTTCAACCGCCGCAGCGTCCGGCGCTGGTCACGGTCGGGCCGGGTGGGCGGGGTCGCCGCAGCGCGGTAGATACGCTCGAGCTTGCGCAGCTCGATCTCTTCGGGCGTGGGCATGGGCGACGTGTCGTCGTATATGAGCCGCGCCTCGGCACGGGATACGCTGCGGTCCGCCACCCCGAGGATGGTGAGCAACTGTTTGCGGCCCATCGGCCGCTGGATGATCAACTGGTCGCCGGCCTTGACGTCGCGATGCGCCTTGGCAAGTTGGCCATTGACGCTGACCTTGCCCAGCTTGCAGGCCTTCTGGGCTTCCGAGCGCGTCTTGTATACGCAGGCCACATCAAGCCAAACGTCGAGGCGAACAGTATTCATGTGTGCCAAGGGTGCCATAAGTGCCAACGGTGCCAACGTGCTTCTGCGGAAACACCGTGGCACAATTGGCGCCTTCTCCCACTTTGGCACCCTTGGCACCTTGGCACCCCTGGCACCCCTGGCACCCTTGACACATATGGCACCCTCAAAGAGACCGCATTCATCACTGGTATTAGATGGCCCCGAACGCGCGCCGGGCCGCGCGATGCTGCACGCCGTGGGCTTTACGCGGGCCGATTTCCAGAAGTCGCAGGTCGGCGTCTGTTCAACCTGGAGCCAGGTCACGCCGTGCAACGTGCACATCGACGTCCTGGCCCGCCATGCGGCGGATGGCGTCAACGGCGCCGGCGGCAAGGCGTCGATCTTCAACACCATCACCGTCTCGGACGGCATCTCGATGGGGACCGAGGGTATGAAGTACTCGCTCGTGTCGCGCGAGGTCATCGCCGATTCGATCGAAGTCGTGATGGGGGCGGAAGGGCTCGACGGACTTGTGGCGATCGGCGGCTGCGACAAGAACATGCCGGCGTGCGTGATCGCCATGGCGCGACTGAACCGGCCGGCGGTGTTCGTCTACGGCGGCACCATCCTGCCAGGCATCTTCCAGAACAAGCCCGTCGACATTGTCTCGGTGTTCGAAGCGGTGGGACAGCACGCGGCGGGGAAGCTATCGGATGCCGCGTTGGCCGACCTCGAGCAACACGCATGTCCCGGCGCGGGCTCGTGTGGCGGTATGTACACGGCGAACACCATGGCCTCGGCGATCGAGGCGCTCGGTTTGAGCTTGCCGAACAGCTCGGCGCAGGCGGCGGTCTCTGACGACAAGAAGCGCGACTCGGCCGCCGCGGGCGCCGCGGTGGTCCGGCTGATCCAGGCCAACCTGCGGCCGCGCGACATCCTCACGCGCAAGGCGTTCGAGAACGCCATCACCACGGTGATCGCCCTGGGCGGATCGACCAACGCCGTGCTGCACCTGCTGGCCATCGCGCACGCGGCCGAGGTCAAGCTATCGATCGACGACTTCACGCGCATCGGCAAACGCGTCCCGGTGCTGGCCGACCTCAAGCCGAGCGGCAAGTTCGTGATGGCGGAGTTGATCAAGATTGGCGGTCTCATGCCGTTGATGAAGCGTCTGCTCGATGCGGGCTTGCTGCATGGCGACGCGATGACCGTCACCGGCCGAACGCTGGCCGAGAATCTGCGCGGCACCAAGGACTATCCCGCGGGCCAGGAGGTGGTGCGGGCCGTGGCGGATCCGATCAAGAAAAACAGTCACCTGGTCGTGCTGCGCGGCAACCTGGCGCCCGA
>CAMBHC010000259.1 GCA_945866285.1 Candidatus Sulfopaludibacter sp. SbA3
CATGGTGATGTTCGGCTGGGGCGCGTCGGTGTTCTACCACCTGCGTCGGCCGCCCGCCGAGGCGATGCACATCTACGCGGTCGGCAAGCAGTGGATGTGGAAGTTCCAGCACCTGGAAGGTCAGCGCGAAATCAACGAGCTGCACATCCCGGCCGGCCAGCCCATCAAGATCACGCTCAGCTCGGAAGACGCCTTGCACAGCCTGTACTTCCCGGCGTTCCGCACCAAGATAGACGCGATCCCGGGCCGCTACACCGAACTGTGGTTCGAAGCGCAGACACCCGGCCAGTACCACATCTTCTGCGCGGAGTACTGCGGCACCAACCATTCCGGCATGATCGGCACAGTGACGGTGCTTGAGCCGGCGAAGTACCAGGCGTGGCTGCAGGGCGGCAGCAACGACGGTACGTTGGCGCAGCGTGGCGCCAAGCTCTTCAACGATCTGGCCTGCTCGACGTGCCATCTCGACAGCGGCCAGGGCCGCGGCCCGACGCTCGCCGACATCGTCGGCACCACCGTCGCCTTACAAGACGGGTCGTCGGTAGTCGTCGACGAAGCGTACCTGCGCGAGTCGATCCTCAATTCGCAGGCCAAGGTGGTCAAGGGATTCCAGCCGCTGATGCCAACCTTCCAGGGGTTGGTCAGTGAAGAGAACCTGGTCGCGTTGATCGAGCACGTCAAGTCCCTGTCGCCCCACGCGACGCCGGCCGCGCCGGCCGCCACGCCCACTCCCGCACCGGCGGGTGAAAAGAAATAGCCATGCTGGACAAGCTCAAGATTCCGGAGCGCAACTACCTGAACAACGGCCACGGCCTCGCGTCGTGGCTGTTGACGAAGGACCACAAACGGATCGCGATCATGTATTTGATCTCGATCACGGTGATGTTCTTCCTGGGCGGCCTGTTTGCCGTCGGCATCCGCCTGGAACTGGCGACGCCGGCCGGCGACTTCGTGCAGGCCGACACCTACAACAAGTTCTTCACCGCGCACGGCGTGATCATGGTGTTCTTCTTCCTGATCCCGTCGATTCCGGCAGTGCTCGGCAACTTCCTGATCCCGCCGATGATCGGCGCCAAGGACCTGGCGTTCCCGCGCATCAACCTGCTCAGCCTTTATATCTACTGGATCGGCGGCATCTTCACGCTCTACGCGATGCTCGCGGGCGGCGTCGACACCGGCTGGACGTTCTACACACCGTATAGCGCGACCGGCTCCAACAGCAATGTGGTGCCCGTCGCCCTCGGCGTCTTCATTGCCGGCTTCTCGTCGATCCTGACCGGCTTGAACTTCATCGTCACCATCCACCGCATGCGCGCGCCAGGCATGACGTGGTTCCGCCTGCCGCTGTTCGTGTGGGCGCACTACGCCACCAGCCTGGTGCAGGTACTCGGCACCCCGGTGATCGCCATCACCATCGTGATGCTGGGCGTCGAGCGCGGCCTCGGCTTCGGCATCTTCGACCCGGCCCGCGGCGGCGACCCGGTGCTGTTCCAGCACTTGTTCTGGTTCTATTCGCACCCGGCCGTCTACATCATGATCCTGCCGGCGCTGGGCGTGATGAGCGAGCTAATCTCGACCTTCACCAAGAAGACCATTTTCGGCTACAGCTTCGTTGCCTTCTCGTCGCTGGCGATCGCGGTGTTCGGCTTCATTGTCTGGGCCCACCACATGTTTACGTCCGGCATCTCGACCTACGCGGCGATGGTGTTCTCGTTCCTGAGCTTCTCGGTGGCCATTCCCTCGGCGGTCAAAGTCTTCAACTGGACGGCGACGCTCTACAAGGGCGCCATCTCGTTCGAGACGCCGATGTTGTATGCCTACGGCTTCATGGGGCTGTTCCTGATCGGCGGGCTGACCGGCCTGTTCCTGGCCACGCTCGGGCTGGACATCCACCTGCACGACACCTACTTCGTGGTCGCCCACTTCCACTACATCATGGTGGGCGGCGCGATCATGGGCTACATGGGTGGCCTGCACTTCTGGTGGCCGAAGCTCACCGGCCGGATGTATTCGGAATTCTTCTCACGCATCTCGGCGATCCTGGTCTTCGTTGGCTTCAACCTGACGTTCTTCCCGCAGTTTGTCGTCGGCTACCTCGGCATGCCGCGCCGCTACCACTCGTATCCGGATGAATTTCAGGTGCTCAACGTGTTGTCCTCGGCGGGCGCCAGCGTGCTGGGCCTCGGCTACTTTCTGCCGGTGATCTACCTGCTGTGGTCGCTGAAGAAGGGCGCTATCGCCGGCCCGAACCCGTGGGGTGCCTCGGGTCTTGAATGGCAGATGCAGTCGCCGCCGCTGACTGAGAACTTCGTCGAGGTCCCGATCGTGACCCACGATGCCTACGAGTACGAGCACGTCGTCGCCAAGGAGAAGCATCTTGTCTAACGCGGCAGCGCACGCGGACGATCGCGGTCACGCGCACGCACACCATCCGGCGCTGCAGCACCACTTCGACACGATGGCGCAGCAGAAAGAAGCTGCCGTCGTTGGAATGTGGGTATTCCTGCTGACCGAAATCCTGTTCTTCGGCGGCCTGTTCGCGGCCTACATGGTGTACCGGATCTGGTACTTTGATGCGTTCGCCGAAGCCAGCCGGTCGCTCAGCCTGTTCTGGGGCGGCCTCAACACCGCGGTGCTGATCTTCAGCTCGCTGACCATGGCCATGGCCGTGCGCAGTGCGCAGACCAACAAGCGCTCGGCCACGGTGAACTGGCTGATCCTCACGATGATCCTGGGCACGGTGTTCCTGGGCGTGAAGGTCATCGAGTACGCCGACAAGTTCGAACACCACCATGTCCCCGGCTATAACTTCGAGTGGGCGCATGAAGCGCCCGCGGCCGAAGGTGAACACGCCATCGCGCCGGCGGCCGAAGGCGCCGCAACGGAAGGCCATCGCCAGTTGTCGCTCAGCCCCGCACAACTGCAACTGACGACGCAGATTTACTTCAGCCTCTACTTCACGATGACGGGCCTGCACGCCCTGCATATGATCATCGGCATCGGCATCATGCTGGTCATCACGCGCATGGCGTACAAGGGTAAGTTCGACGAGGAGTACTACACCCCGGTCGAAATGGCCGGCCTGTACTGGCACTTCGTCGATATCGTCTGGATCTTCCTGTTCCCGCTGCTTTACCTCGTCGAGAGGCACGTCTAATGTCTGGACACGTTTCCCCGGTTAGCCTCTACATCACCATCTTCATGGCGTTGATGGTGCTTACCGCGGCCACGGTGGGCGCGGCCTTTGTCGACCTTGGCCAGTTCAACTTCGCGGTCGCGATGATCATCGCCAGCTTCAAGGCCACGCTGGTCATCTGGTATTTCATGCACGTGAAGTACGCGAGCAAGCTGACCAAGCTGACGGTGGCCACCGGCCTGTTCTTCCTCGCGATTCTGTTGGGGCTGTTCCTGGTCGACTACGGCTCGAAGGCACTGACGCAAATGCCGCCGTTTCTCAGCTAGGCAGAAGCCGACGGCAGTCGCCGGAACTGAAGTTCCGCCCTGGAGGCGTCTGGTCAGGCCGGGTATCTCTCAGAGGCGCGCGAACACGTTGTAGCGCGCCTCGTCCTCTTTCCCCACTTCCATCTGCACCGCTGAGACGCCGATCTCGGCGAAGGCCCGCAGCATCCAGGGCCGGTCGAAGCGGACTTCAGGCACATCGAGGATCGCGACCGCGTGCGTGGCCTTGGCGGCCATTCGGGCAAGCACGCCACGGGCGTAGTCAACGTCTGGGAACGAGCCGAAGGCGCGGCACAGCACGACTTGCCACGGCTGCGCCGGGTCGAGCTCGGTCAGGAATCCGGTCGTGAAACGGCCACCTGGCATAGCGGCCAGGGCCCAGGCGATTAACGCCGGGTCGGCATCGAGCCCACCGACAATGAAGCCGTTATCGTGCAGAGGGATGAGAAAGTCGCCGGCGCCGCAGGCGACTTCAAAGACTTCGGTGCCGGGCCCGATGTCGAGGGTCTCGGCGACGTATTCCACGAACTCCCCGCCTTCGCTAAAGCTACGGCGAGGCAAGCAATTACTTCTTGTCGAGGGAGGCGACGTTGATGACGGCGGTGTCGATCTGTACCGACGCGACCTTGGTGCCTGCGGGAACCCGGAAGGGGAACGAACACTGGTACTCGGGCTGCGAGCCCGGGTCAATGATCGCCACCGAGGTGTTGAAGACTTTGCCGGTGGCGTCGGTCAGCACCGGCTTCTTGACCATCGTTTCCTTGAACGCGGGCGTCACCTTGAAGGCCAGCGAGACGACGGCGAATTCCTCGCCAGGCCTGGCGTTTCCGCGCTGGGTGTTGGACCCAGGCGGACAGTCGAGCAGCGCAACGTTTTGCGCGCGTTCCACGCCGAGCGGCGTGATCTCGCGGCCCTTGTCGTTTGTAGGCGGGCCTGTCTGCAACAACAGGCCCGCGCCGAGAATGGCGGCAATCGTGGTCTTCATCTACAGCGGTGCGTCAGGATTGGCTAGCGTGCGCCACATGTGCGCGCTCGGGCTGTTGTCGTTGCCGAGGCCTTCTTTCGGCGACTTGAAGTGGCGGCCGATGATGTCGGTGAACGGTTCGATCGAGACCTTGGCATTCGGATCGAAGGCATAAAGGTCGTTGACCGTCACCAGGCGCGGCTCCATGTACCACTTGTGATTGCGCACCATCTTGTAGGTGGCGGCAATGTACTCGGG
>CAMBHC010000260.1 GCA_945866285.1 Candidatus Sulfopaludibacter sp. SbA3
GGCAATACCCCGCAGGACCACCGGCACGACGACGAGCAGCGCCCACAGCACGGGCGGCCACACAGTGGCCACGCCGGCAATGATTGCCAGGACCGCTCCGGAAGTCGCCAGGAAGGCGCGTCGCATACCCTAGGGGAATCGGCCCGGGCGCGACCAGGTTGAAACGAACCGTGTATTACGCGGTGTTTCGCGCGATCTCGCGGCCGCCGGCGATGTCGGCGATCCGAGCCGAGGTCACCTCCAGCACGCGCCGCACCTGGGTGGAGGCGATCTCGGCCGGGGCGTAGATCACGACCAGCGCGTCGGTGGTGGCGGTCGTAACCATGGTGCGCGCTGAGTCAGACGTGGGATTACCAAACGCACCAGTCGCGTCAGCCACGGTGATCCGGCCACTCACGTTCACGTCGTCTTTGCGGATGCCCGGGTACGACTCGCCGTCCACCCCAAGCCTGATCGTCACGGCACCGTTGATCTTCGAGAGATCGTACAACCCGTATGGCAACTGGAACTCGAGCGAGCACCAGTTGACGATGTCGACCAGCGAGTTGATGCGCGGGATGGCGTCGCCCTTGCGGACGCGGCGCAGCAGCGCCTCGTTCGACGGACGAGTCTTGGTGGGATCGATGCCGACGCGCTTGTACATGGTCCGAACGGCAATCGACTCCGCGGGTGGCGACAGTCGTACGCGTGCCTCGGCTTCGGCCAGCAGTGGATCCAGGCGATGCTCCTGCGCCACAACCGTGGCACCGTTCCACCACAACAGTCCCGGCCTCACGATCGACAAGAGTTCAGGCGCGAGTGTGAAATCAGGCATCCGCCTACGCTCCTTCAGTGTCTCCGGAGCTTCGGCGCGATTGCGCCGTAGCAGCCTTTGGCTGCGAAGGCGAACTGGCTTCCGCCTCCACGGCAGGACGAATGACGTCGCGCACCTGCTCGGCCAGTTCGCGAATCTGCGCGGGTGTCGGCTCGGCATTCCCGGCCGTCTCGATGGGATCGTGAACCAGCAGCGTCACGTGCCCCGGCCGGGTCGTGAGCTCGCCCTTCTTCATGACGTGCCGGCTCCCGATCACGGAAATCGGCACCAGCGGCAGCCCGGCTTGCATTGCAAGAAGGATGCTGCCGCCCTTGAACTTGCCCATCATGCCGGTGCGGCTGCGTGTGCCTTCCGGAAACACGATCAGCGACAAGCCATTCGACGTGAGCCGGCTCGCCCAACCGAGAATGCCGGCCTTGTCGGGCCGGCTGCGGTCCACGAGCATGTGGCCGGTCCGCTTCAGGTGCGGCCCCAGCATCGGGAAGTTGCCGAGCGACTCTTTCGCGATGATGCGCAACTGAAAAGGAATGGACCAGAACAACACCGGGATGTCGTAGATGCTCTGGTGATTCGCCACGAACACATAAGTCTTGCCCGGCACAATGCGCTCGAGTCCCTCGACCGTGACCTGCACCCCGGTCGTGACCAGGATCAGCCGCGACCACCACCGCGCGCAGCGGTGCGCGAAGTGTCCCTTGCGGTCGAAGAAGCTGGAGGTGATCGAGGCGATGCCGAGCACGACCGTGTAGACGGCGATCGCCGGAATCAGATAGAAGACCGTCCGAAGGAGGTGAAACGACAAGGCCGCCTAGCGTTCCTTCGCGGCGATCGGCGAGGGGGGTGCCACCGCCTGGACCGACGACCCCGGCGATGCCGGCGCCGCGCGCGGCGCCGCAACCTGAGAGCCGCCGGGCTCAAGGTACCGCCCGAAGATCATCTTCCCCGCCGTGGTCTGCAGCACGCTCGTCACGACGATGTCGATGGTCTTGCTGATCATCTTGCGGGCGTTGTCGACGACGACCATCGTGCCATCATCCAGGTAGGCGACGCCCTGACTGTATTCCTTGCCTTCCTTGAGGATGAATACTTTCATCACCTCGCCGGGCAGCACCACCGGCTTCAGCGCGTTGGCCAGATCGTTGATGTTCAGCACTGACACGCCGCGCAGTTGGGCCACCTTGTTGAGATTGAAATCGTTGGTGACGATCTTTCCGGTCAGCGTGCGCGCCAGCTCAATCAGCTTGAGGTCCACTTCCTTGACCTCGGGAAAGTCCACGTCGGAGATCACCACCTCGACGCCAGACATCTTCTGGATCTTCTGCAGGATGTCGAGGCCGCGGCGGCCGCGGTTGCGCTTTATCGAGTCCGAGGAGTCGGCGACCAGCTGCAGTTCCTTGAGCACGAACTGCGGAATGACCATGGCTCCGTCGATGAAGCCGGTCTCGCACAGGTCCGCGATGCGGCCGTCGATGACCACGGAGGTGTCCAGGATCTTGTAGTGACGCTCGGGACCGGCGGCGCGAAACAGCGCGATCAGGCGCGATGGCTCGAGCCACTCGCCCTTGCGGCCGCCGACGACAGCGCCGATGTAGGGGAACACCAGCAGGATAAAACCGTGCATGAAGGCAACCCGCTGGTCGCCATGATCGATCCAGAACAGCGCCTCGCTGATGCCCTTGGCCAGCAACAGGCCAACGGCGCCGCCCAGGAACGCGCCGAGCATGTGGGTGACCGCGGTCTTGCGCAGCATCCACTCGAAGGTGACCGCCAGCAACGCCAGGCCGCCGCCCAGGGCAATGTTGCTCAGCAGGTCAGCGCCAAGCGGCTTCAGCAGCAAGGCTGACACCGCGACCGCCGCTATGAATGAGAGCCGCGCGACTATGAACCAGTCCATATGAAATCCCAGCGAAACCGCGGGAAGGTATCCGGCAACCATAGAGCCGCTTGGGTAACAAGGTCAAGGAGTCTTGGGGGCTTGGAGGCTTGGGGGCTTGGGGGCTTGGGGGCTTGGAGGTTTACTGCAGCAGCATGTCGAGCGCCTCGCCGACAGAACGGACACCAACGAGCTCCGCCTTGCCCGCTTCTTCACTCGCGTCCATGTTCGACGCTGGTAGGACGATGCGGGTGAAGCCCATTTGTTCAGCCTCGCGGATCCGGAGGTTGGCCTGCGAGACGCCGCGAATTTCCCCGCCCAGGCCGACCTCGCCGAACACCGCGGTTCCGGGAGCCACGGGGCGGTTGCGGAGGCTCGACGCGACGGCGGCGACGATGCCGAGATCGACCGCGGGCTCGTCGATGCTCATCCCACCGGCAATATTGACGAAGACATCGTCGGACACCAGGTGCAGGCCCGCGCGCTTCTCGAGGACGGCCAGCAACAGCGACAGCCGGTTTTGATCGATCCCGACGGCCATGCGGCGTGACGTGCCGTAGCTGCTGGTGCTGACGAGCGCTTGCACCTCCACCAGCAAGGGGCGCGTGCCCTCCAGGCAGCACAGCACCGCGGAACCCGGCGTCGCGGTCGGGCGTTCGGCCAGGAACATCGCTGATGGATTCGGCACGGGCCGCAAGCCCGTGCCCGTCATCTCGAACACGCCCAGTTCGCTGATCGCCCCAAACCGGTTCTTCACCGCGCGCACGACGCGATGCGAGTGGTGCCGCTCGCCTTCGAAGTAGAGCACCGTGTCGACCACGTGTTCGAGCGCCTTGGGGCCGGCGATGTTGCCGTCCTTGGTGACGTGGCCGACGAGGAACGTCGGGATGTTATGGCCCTTGGCCATGAACAGGAACTGGGTGGCCGCCTCGCGGACCTGGCCAATGCTGCCGGGCGCCGACTGGAACTTCAGCGAGAACACCGTCTGCACCGAGTCCACCACCAGCAGTGCCGGCTTGACCCGTCCCACCTCTTCGAGAATCCGCTCGATGCAGGTTTCGGCGAGCAGGTAGAGCGGCGCATCGCCGACGCCCAGCCGATCGCCGCGCGACTTGATCTGGTGTTCGGATTCTTCGCCAGAGGCGTACAACACGGGGCCCACATTGTGAGCGAAGTTCGCCGCCGCCTGCAGCAGCAGCGTGGACTTGCCGATGCCGGGCTCACCCCCCAACAGGATCAGCGAACCGGGGACGATGCCACCCCCCAGGACGCGATCAAACTCGGTGATCCCCGTGGAGATACGGTCCGCGGCGGACGCCTCGATGTCGGCGTACTTCTTGGCACCATGCGAGACGACGCCGAGCGTCGAATAGCGGTGCTCGGCCGGGCCGGCGCTCGGCTCGCTGACACGTTCTTCGACAAACGAGTTGAAGGCGCCGCAGTCGTGACACTTGCCCTGCCACTTCGGCTGCTGCGTGCCGCACTCCTGGCACACGAATACCGGTTTGTTAGCTTGCTTCATCGCCCGTCACGGAAATTGGCCACAGAGGACACCGAGAACACAGAGAAGACCATTCCTTGAAATACAAATGCCAAAGCCCAAACGCCCCTATCTTGTCATCGTCGCAAGAGCTTTCTTCGAGAAGTATCTAGAAAGTATTGGCTCTGAGTCCGCGGCGTCCTCTGTGGCTAATATTTCCGTTCGACACGTGAACCGAGGCGACAGAGGATCTCGTAGGGGATCGTCCCAATCCATGCCGCCATCTCGCGCGCGTCGATGGTCTGCTGGGGCTCACTCCCCTGCGCCCCCAGGAACACCACTTCATCGCCCGGCCCCACCGCATCGATGTCGGTGACGTCCACGGTCAGCATGTCCATGCTGACCGCGCCGACGATGGGCGCACGGCGGCCACGGATCAACACCGCGCCCCGGCCCTCGAGGCGTCGATCCAGGCCATCAGCGTAACCGGCGGGAATGACAGCTAA
>CAMBHC010000261.1 GCA_945866285.1 Candidatus Sulfopaludibacter sp. SbA3
ACGTAGGCTTCGGTCGGTGATGGGACGGGCAGCGGCGCCGGCGTCACCGTGGCCGACACCGGCAGACCGGTGGTGGCCTGCTCGGGGAACCAATCGGCCAGCCCGTTCGGGGCGAGCAGCACGAAGGACACGGCCGCAACCACCACGATGCCGGCAGTTGTCGTCCACCGCAGCGTGGCGTTGCCGCGTCGCTGCTCGGCGCTTGGTCGAGCGCCCACGGCCACCTTCGCGCGGGTACGTTCACGGCTGACGGGCATGGCCGGCACCGCCGTCCGCTGGCCAAGGTCAAGCCGGTCGATGCGACCGATCACGCCCAGCGCCACTTCATGTGAGGCGCCCTGGTCGAGCGCGTCACTCAGCAGCGCCCTGGCGCGCACCACCTCGCCGCGATCAAAAGCGTCGAGCCCCTCGTGAACCAGGGCTTCCGAGATGCGTAGTTGTTCCGCTTGCGCGCTACGGGCGCGGTCGATGTAGGCGCGCGCCCGGTCGTGGGTGCGGTCCAGGAACAGGACGCGTGTCCATAAATTGATGGCCGCGTCGAACTCACCGGCAAAATAGTGACCAAGACCCGTCACGAGCAAGTGCTCGATGCGCCCTTCGTCGTCTGCGGGCTGCGCCTGGGACCGGCGCGGGCCTGACGTGTTCGGGTCGGCCATGGGTAAGTGACCGTGATTATAGCACTTACCTTGGGCTGGCACCCCGTAATGGGGTGCCCTACAATTGGTCATCATCATGCCGACCATCGAATGTGTTCCCAACATCAGCGAAGGGCGTCGTCTCGACGTCATCAGCGGCCTGGCCGAGACGCTGCGCGCCGTACCTGGCCTGAGGGTCCTCGACGTCCAGTCCGACGCCACTCATAATCGCTCGGTCTTCACGCTGGCTGGGACCGCGGCCGGCTTGACCGCCGGCATCCCCAAGCTGTTCGAGGGCGCGATCGCCGCCATCGACTTGCGGACGCACAAAGGCGAACATCCGCGGCTCGGCGCCGTTGACGTCGTGCCCTTCATCCCGATCGACGGTGTCACGATGCCCGAGTGTGTCGCGCTGGCGAGAACCATTGCCGCCGGCGTCGCGACCCGATTCGGTCTCCCGGTCTACCTTTACGAGGACGCGTCGAGCGATCCGGCGCGCAAGAACCTCGAAGACATTCGCCGCGGAGAGTTCGAGGGACTGGCGGCGAAGATGGCGCAGCCCGCGTGGGCGCCGGACTTCGGTCCCGCCGCTCCGCATGCCAGCGCTGGTGCGTCGGTGATCGGCGCGCGCATGCCGCTCATCGCCTACAACATCAACCTGGCGACCAACCGACTGGATGTCGCCAAGAAGATTGCCGCCGCCATTCGCATGAGCAGCGGCGGCCTCCGCTTCGTCAAGGCCATGGGCATTCCGCTCGAGGACCGTGGCATCGTCCAGGTGTCGATGAACCTGACCAACTACGAGAAGACGCCGATGTATCGGGTGTTCGACCTGGTGAAGCGCGAAGCCGAGCGCTACGGCGTCCAGGTGCTTGAGAGCGAGATCGTTGGGCTGGTACCGTCGGCCGCACTGACGCAGACGGCCGAGTACTTCCTTCGGCTTGACGGATTCTCCAGCGGACAGATCCTGGAGAAGAAACTCGCCGAGTAGCTACTTCTCGCTGCGGGGCGTTACGCCGAAAGCGCGCAACTTCTTGTAGAGATTCGAGCGTTCGACGCCCAGCACTTCGGCCGTCCGCGACATGTTGCCCTGATGCGCGGCCAGCGTCTGCAGGATGTAGTCTTTCTCGAACTCGTCGCGCGCGTCTGACAGCGGCCGCGTCGGGCCCTGTGAGGCCGGCGCGTCGGGCACGCCGTCGCGACCAAGGAAGCCCAGGTCCTGCGCCGTGATGGTCTCGCCCTGCACCATGATGATCAGCCGCTCGATCACGTTTCGCAACTCGCGCACATTGCCAGGCCACGCATACTGGCGCAGTCGCGCCGACGCTTCCGGCGCCAACCGCTTCGGCTTGCGACCGTACTCCGTCGCCAGCAACGCCATGAAGTGATCGGCCAGTTGAGGGATATCGTCCTGGCGAGTGCGCAACGCCGGCACTAAGATCGGGATTACATTCAGCCTGAAATAGAGGTCTTCCCGAAAGCGACCGGCAGCAATCTCGCCAACCAGATCCTTGTTCGTGGCCGCGACTACGCGGACGTCGACTTTGATCCGCTGAGTGCCGCCGACGCGCTCCATCACCTGCTCCTGAAGTACCCGCAGCACCTTGGCCTGCGTCTTCAGGCTCATATCGGCGATCTCGTCCAGGAAAATGGTTCCGTTGTTGGCTTGCTCGAACCGACCTGGCTTGTCAGCCACCGCGCCCGTGAAAGCCCCGCGCACGTGGCCGAATAGTTCAGACTCGATCAGCTCCTCGGGAATGGCGGCACAATTCACCTCGATGAACGGGCTGCTCTTGCGCCGGCTGCTCTGGTGGATCAGCCGGGCCACCAACTCCTTACCGGTGCCGTTGTCACCGAGGACCAGGACTCGGCCGTTCGTCGGGGCGGCCAGGGACACTTGCTGCCGCAGGTGCGCCATGGCGGGGCTGTCCCCAACCATCGTGTAGCTCTGCTGCCGATCGACCTTGGCACGCAGGACCCGGTTCTCCGCTTCGAGGTCTCGCTGCCGCAGCGCATTGCGCACCACGAGGACGGTCTTCTCAAGCGACAGCGGTTTCTCGATGAAGTCGAACGCGCCCATCTTGATGGCCCGCACCGCCGACTCGATGTTGCCGTGTCCGGAAATGATCACGACCTGTGATTCGATCTGCCGCTCGCGCAGCCGCTGCAGCGTGGTCAGGCCATCCAGGCCGGGCAGCCAGATGTCGAGGACGATCACGTCGTAGGCGTCGCTGTTGGCCCGCTCCAGGCACTCTTCACCCGTGCCGACGGCATCCACGTCGAATCCTTCGTCCTTGAGGACGCCGCTAATCGATGAGCGGACGCCCGGCTCATCGTCGACAACAAGAATGGACGGCATCAGGCTGGTAACTCGATGATAAACCGGGTGCCGGTCGGCTGGTTATCGAACACGTCGATGCTGCCGCCGTGCTCGGCGACGATGCGACGAACGATGGCGAGGCCCAGGCCGCTGCCGCGGCCCTTGGTCGAGTAGTACGGCAGGAACAGCTTGTCGCGCTCGGCCGCCGGAATGCCCGGACCCGTGTCAGCCACGACCACGCGAATCAGGCTGTTGGGCACGTCGCGCGCCGTCTCCACGACAATCGCGCCGTTGCGCCCCATCGCTTCAATCGCGTTGTCCAGCAAGTTGATGATCACGCGCTTCATCTGCTCGGGATCGACACGGACCTGCGCCACGGACGGATCGTAATGCCGCTCGAAGGTGACCGACGCGAACAACCCGTCGTAGAGCGCCAGGGTGGTGTTGAGCAGGTCGTGCAGCTCGGTCGGCACCGCGCGAGGCGCGGGCATGCGGGCAAACTGCGAGAACTCATCGACCAGGCCCTTGAGCGACTCGACCTCGCCGATGATCGTCGAGGTGCACTCCTGCACCAGGTCCAGGAGCGGCGGCGAGATGTCGGTCAGTTTCCGCCGCAGGCGCTCCGCCGACAGCTGGATGGGCGTGAGCGGGTTCTTGATTTCATGGGCCAGGCGCCGCGCCACCTCGCGCCACGCGGCGACCTTCTGCGCGCGGATCAACGGCGTCACATCGTCCACGACCAGCACGGTGCCGTCGAAACTGCCGTCGGTGCCTGGTACGCGGGTCGCCGCCGCCACGACGTGACGCTCACGGCCATCGCGAACCAGCGCCACTTCCTGCGCGAACGAATCCATGCGCGCGCGCGCGGCCTGGTCCAGCACGTCGTTGATCACGGCCAGGTCGGGCCGCGCAAACACGTCCACCGCGGGACTGCCGACGACCCCGGCGTCGACCTCGAGCAGGCGAATGGCTGAGGGATTAATCGTGCCAATGCGACCTGAGCGATCGATCGACACGACGCCAGTGGCAATGCGCTCGAGAATCGCCTCGATATAGCGGCGCCGGCCTTCGCCCTCTTCGTGCTTGCGTTCCAGGTCAATGCCGGCGCGTTCGAGGCGGCGGCGGCTCGAGGCGACTTCCGCGGCCATCGCGTTGAACGCCTCCACCATGGAACCAAACTCGTCGGAGCCTTCGTGTTCGATGCGGTAGTCGTAGTGGCCGGCGCCGATCGCTTTCGCCGCGTCCGACAACAGCTGGACCGGCCGGGTGATGCGCTTGGCGAGGTACAGCCCCATCCAGGTCGAGCCAACCAGGATGAGCAACGTCACCATGACGAAGAACGACACGTAGACGCCGGCCAGTGGTTGCTTCAGGACCCGCAACTGCGTGTAGTCCTCGTACGCCTTGGTCATCCGGCGCGATCGATCCGCGCGCTCACCGGAAAGGTATTCGCTCACGACCACCGCGCCCGTGATCTGGCCGCCGGAGTTCGTCACCGCCTCGCCAACGTGCAGAAGGTCGCCCCCGCCGGCCAACTGCTCCAGCACGCTCGGCGCGGTCTCGGTGCCGGTCGCGGCACGACCGGCTAGGCGCTCGGCTGAGCCGCGGGCCCAGCCCTGCGGCATCGACGGCGACGCGACATCAACCAGTGAGACGACCTC
>CAMBHC010000262.1 GCA_945866285.1 Candidatus Sulfopaludibacter sp. SbA3
ATCGACACGGTGACGTAGCTGTTGAAGTCGGTGCTCGTGAACAGCAGTGGCGTCGGCGTGCTGTGCGCCAGGTGCGCGATGGCCGCGGTGACGATGTCGCCGCCCCAGCTGTCTTCGATGGTCATGGCCACGCCCATGCTCGCGCACAAGTCGCGCGCTTGCCGGGTCTTGGTGAGGCCGCCAAACTTGCTGATCTTCAGGTTGACGACATCCATGGCGAGATCGGCCTTCGCCCGAAGCAACATCTCGAGGCCGTCAACGTTTTCGTCCAGCACGAACGGATGATTCGTGTGCCGCCGAACGCTCAAGCACTCCTCGTAGGAGAGGCACGGCTGCTCGATGTAGACATCAACATCCCGAACGCCCTTCACCACGCGCATGGCCTCGTGTTGGGTCCAGCCCGTGTTGGCGTCGGCGATCAGGCGGTCGCCTGGTTGCAGCACGGCGGCCACGGCATGGATGCGGGCAATGTCGACGTCGGGGTCGCCGCCGACCTTGAGCTGGAAGCGCCGATAGCCTTCGGCCCGATAGCCTGCCACGCGGCTTGCCATCTCGTCGGGCGACTCCTGCGAGATCGCGCGATAAAGGTGGAAGTCGTCGCCGTAGCGGCCGCCGAGCAGCTCGCACACCGGCAGTCCCGCGAACTGCCCCAGAATGTCCCAGCACGCGATGTCGATGCCGCTCTTGACGTAGGCGTGTCCCTTCAACGCCGCGTCCATCACGCCATTCAACTTGGTGAGTTCGCGTGGGTCGGCGCCGATGAGGTGCGGACCCAGTTCGCGAAGTCCCGCTCGTACGCCATCGGCATACGCGGGCAGGTAAAACGGTCCTAACGGACACACTTCTCCATGCCCAACGAGGCCGGCATCGGTCTCCACCCGCACGACGGTGGAGTCAAACACCGTAACCGACTTGCCACCGGACCACTTGTAAGTGGTCTCGAACAGCGGCAGGTCGACGCGATACGCCAGGATGCGGGTGATCTTCATGTGCCTATCATTGTAGGGTCAGGTCAAGACGATCGAGTTGACTAACCTTGTTGGCGAACCGACGTTTCGGGCATGAAGTCGCCGAAACAGGTCAACGTTCACGAGGCAAGAACCAGAGATTGGTCTCAAGCACGCGATTGGTCGCCTCAAGTTGAAGTCCGACGGGTCAGTGGTCCTGGACGTCCGCGTCGATCACACCTTGCGAATGGCATCGCTGCCCTCGACGCGGAAGTGAGGGTGAGTGCCGTGACGCAGCGCAGGGCCACGGCACTGATCGAGACTTAGTGCCGATCGGCAATCGCACAAAGCACTCGCACGGATGCCGAGGGCGCGAGCCGCACGCCGCTGGCCCACGTCCGACGCCGTTGGCGGACGATTCCGTCTTACCGACCGCGATGCGGAGGAATGGTTCACGGTGATTGGCGTCGCATTGGGCGTGGCTTCTAAGGGCTATCACCTTTGTTGCCAGCTATTTACCTGCCGTGCGCGCCATGACAGTCGATCCCATCGTCGCCCTCAGGAACGAGCAGCTATGGTGTTATAACATTTGTTGATACAATAGCTGCAATGGTTGTCGAACTGAAGCTCCGGAAGATCGGCAACTCGGTGGGGGTGGTGCTTCCAAAGGAAGTGCTCAACCACCTGAAGGTTGGCGAAGGAGACACCATCTGCGTGACCGAAACGGTCGATGGCAGCCTGCGCGTAGGTCCATCGAACGATGAGTTCAAGAAGCAGATGGAAGCGGCCGAAAGCGTCGTCAATCGCTACCGGAACACCCTGCGCGAACTCGCGAAATGATCGCGCCGGTGTGGCTGCTCAGGGAGGCGGTGCTCGCCACCCACGAGCGGCTGTTGGCCGATTTCGGCGGCGCCTCAGGCGTCCGCGACGGTGGTCTGCTCGATTCCGCGCTTGCTCGTCCGGAGAACCTCCCGGCTTGCGGTCAGCCGACGAACTTCGAACTGGCTGCGGCGTACGCGGTTGGTGTCGTGAAGACCCATCCGTTCGTGGATGGCAACAAGCGGACGGGGTTCACGATCGCCATCACGTTCCTCGAGCGGAACGGCGACACCTTCACAGCGTCGGAAGTGGACGCCACCATTCAGACGCTGGCGTTGGCCGCGGGTGAACTCGACGAATCGGGCTACGCGGCTTGGCTCAGGGCCAACTGCCGACAGAAGTAGAACTGCCGCAAGGCATCACAGACAGAAACAGAGAACAGACTCACATGAAGACCCCAACCGCCGGCGACTCATCCGGTTTCGCTTCGCTCGGACTCGCCGCGCCCCTGGTTGCCGCTGTATCGGCACTGGGCTACGAAGAACCCACGCCGATTCAGCGTGAAGCCATCCCGGTGCTGATCGCCGGACACGACATGCTGGGCCAGGCGGCCACCGGCACGGGCAAGACCGCCGCGTTCGCGCTGCCGCTGCTCAACAAGCTGTCAGAGGATCTCAAGACGAACCGCGGCAAGGCCCGCGCGCTCGTGCTGGTGCCGACCCGCGAGCTGGCCATGCAGGTCGCCGAGGCGCTGCACAAGTACGCCAAGGGCTCGAACCTGAACGTCGTCCCCGTCTACGGCGGCGCGCCGATGGACCACCAGATTCGCGCGCTGCGCCGTGGCGCGGAAGTCGTGGTCGGCACGCCAGGACGCGTCTTGGATCACCTGCGCCGGCAGACGCTGAACCTGGCGTCGGTGGAGATGGTGGTGCTCGACGAAGCCGACGAGATGCTCGACATGGGCTTCTCCGAAGACATCGATGCCATCATCGCCGAGACACCGGACACGCGGCAGACGGCGTTGTTTGCGGCCACGTTCGCACCGCGCATCCTGTCGATTGCCGGCAAGCACCTCAAGACCCCGAAGAAGGTGCAGATCGCGCAAGAGAAGCGCGCGCCAGGCAAGCTGCCCCAGATTCGCCAGGTCGCCTACATCGTCGGACGAGGACAGAAAACCGGCGCGCTCAGCCGCATCCTTGATTTCGAGAGCCCCAAGTCGGCGATCATCTTCTGCCGCACGCGCCTCGAGGTAGATGAGCTCACCGACACGCTGAACGCGCACGGCTACGGCGCGCAGGCGCTGCACGGCGGCATGATGCAGAAGCAGCGCGATCGCGTGATGCAGTTGTTCCGCAGCGAGAAGGCCGACATCCTGGTCGCCACCGACGTCGCGGCTCGTGGTCTCGACATCGATCACGTGTCGCACGTCATCAACTACGACCTGCCGACAGCCCCTGAGGTGTATGTGCACCGCATTGGCCGGACCGGCCGTATTGGCCGCGACGGCGTGGCCATTACCCTGGCAGCGCCGCGCGAGCAGCGCTTCCTGCAGTACGTGGAACGCCTCACCAAGCAGAAGGTTGAGATCGGGAAGCTCCCGACCGAAGCCGACTTGCGCAAGCGCCGGCTCGAAGCGGCGAAGGACGCCATCCGCGAACGCATCACCGCCGGTGGCCTTGAGGACACCAGGGAACTGGTCGAATCACTCGCGCAGGAGTTCGAGATGATCGACATTGCCGCCGCCGCCGTGGCGATGGCCAACGACAGCGCCGACAAGACCGTGGTCGCTGACATGCCAGTGGCCGACGAGCGTCAGCCGCGTTCGTACGACGCGCCGCAGCGGGACGATCGCGGCAGCTACGACCGTGCCCCGCGACCGGCCTCGCGGGCGCCGAGAGACGAAGGCCCCATGACCTTGTTGCGCATCAGCGTCGGCAAGGAAGAAAGCATCCGGCCGGCGGACCTCGTCGGCGCGATTGCCGGCGAAGCGAAGATCCCGTCGGGCGTGATCGGTGCGATCAAGATCCACGACGACTACTCGCTGGTCGAGATTCCAGATGAGCACGCCGAGCGCGTCATCACGGCGCTCAAGCGCACCCAGATTCGGGGCCACAAGGTCACGGTTCAGTCAAAACCCGCGCGATAATCAGGCGGGATGTCACGGAGTCGCTGGATACTGGTTGTCGGGACGTGGCTCTTTGTCGCACTGCTGACGAAGACCCTGCCCGATAGCGAGCATGAGTATTCCCGTCTGGGGACGGTGGAATCGATCGTCAAGCGCGGGACATATGAGCTGGACAATTCGAGCTTCGCCACGACCCGGGATCGGATCTTCCGCAACGGACACTACTACTCGCATCAGGCACCGCTGCTCGCAACCCTCGAAGCGCCGGTCTTCTGGGTGTTGCAGCTGGCGGGCCCGGGCTTCAACAACCGCGGGCGCGAACTGGTCACCTACCTCTTCTCCCTCTTGACCAACGGCGTTGCCCTCACGCTGACGGTGCTGGTGCTCAGTTACTTGTTGGAATTGGCCGCGGTACCGTCATCGTCTCGCGAATGGCTGGCCTTCCTCATGCCGATGGGCACATGGCTGTTTCCTTACGGCGTAACGAACAACAATCACGGCATTTCCGGACTGTTGCTAACCGTCCTGGCGTTCCTGCTATTGAAGCTCTCCTGGCACGGCGTCACTGCCGGACGCTGTCTGGCCCTTGGAGCAACACTGGGACTGATGACGGCGACCGAGGTACTTCCCCTTGTGTCGTTCGTGCCCCTGACGATCCTCTATCTCTGGAGCCGCCGAGACTTGACGAC
>CAMBHC010000263.1 GCA_945866285.1 Candidatus Sulfopaludibacter sp. SbA3
CCCCGTGACGATGTGGAGGTTAGCGATGTTGCCCATTCCGATGAACGACCCCGACTTGACGACTAGACATACCAATGGTATGGTTTTCCATATGAAGACCACGCTCAATATTGATGACGGCGTGATGGTGCGGCTGCGTCGCGAGGCGGCGCGTTCCGGACGCACCATGTCTGAACTGGTTGAAACAGCGCTGCGCGGCCTGCTGCAAGCCAAGCCGGCGGCGGTGGAACTGCGGCCACTGCCGTCCTTCAACAGCGGCGGTGCCCTCGTTGATATTGCCGATCGCGAAGCGCTCTATCGCGCCATGGAAGGCCGCTGATGTTTGTCGTCGACACCAACGTGCTGGTGTATGCGGCGGACCAGAGCGTCCCCGAGCACGCGCGCTGCCGCGCCCTGATCGAACAGTGCCGCCGTCGTCATGGCGCCTGGTTCCTCACGTGGGGGATCGCGTACGAGTTCCTGCGGGTGGTGACCCACCCGCGGGTCTTACGGCAACCGTGGACCATTGAAGCGGGCACCGACTTCATCGCGGCACTGCGCGAATCGCCGGGCCTGGCGTTCCTGACGCCGACCGATCGCCACGCGCACGTGCTGGCTGAAGTCGTCGCCGAAGTCCCCGGCCTGTCTGGGAACATTGTGCACGACACGCAGACGGCGGTGTTGATGCGCGAGCACGGCATCCGCCGGATTTGCACCCGCGACACCGACTTCCATCGCTTCCGGTTCCTGGAGCCCGTCGATCCGCTCAGCGGCGAGCAAATTTAGTAGTCGAGGTCGCTCTTCGAGAACAGCCTAGTGGGCGTCGCGCCGAGGATGCGGCCGAGAATGTCGTTCAGCGTCGCCGGATCGTTGTCGAACCCGCCATGCGACGTGCTGTGGGTTGCCTTCGATGCCGGCGCATAGGCGATGTCCAGCAGCGACGTCCCGATCCGATCGGCGTACTTCGCCAGGCCGAGCAACGGCTTCGCCTTCTCTGCTCCGGTGGTCGGTTCGAACGCATTCGAGACGAGATACAGCAGGGACTTGTTGTACAGCGCCGTCACGGAATCGGACCGCTCCGCCTGGTCGTCGAGATTGTAGATCTTCAGTCGTTCGATGCGCGTGACGGCCGTGGCCGCCGCGCCGAGACGCGGCCGATAGTGCGCCTGGAAGAACTCCATCGAGCACGCCGGTGCCATGAGCGAACACGAGGCGACCGTCGTGCGATTGGCGACGGTCCGGTCCAGTGCCGCCAGCAAGTGGCCGATCAGGACCGCACCCGTGGAGTGGCCGACGAGATGGAGTTTCATGGGGCGATTGGCGCTGGCGCGCCTGGCCCACTGCTCAACCAACAACCGCAGCGTGGTTTCACCGGCGCCCCGGGGCTCGAACGGCAGCCGCGCATCTGACTTCATCTCATCCCACAGGCGAGTGCCGAGACTGCGCACCGCCTTTTCGATCAGCATGTCCATGATGTCGAGCAGGCCGCCGGTTCGCTGGTTGATCTCCTCGCCCTTCCCGAGAATCACTTCCTTAATCGTCTTGAGCAGCCCGGTGTCATAGAACACGCTGTAGGGATAGATCCCGTTGGCGGTGAATACGTCGACCATCGCCGCCGTCCGCATGGCGGCTTCGTCGGGCCCATTCAGGCCGCCGTGCGCGTAGATCAGGAAATGATCGTACTTCGTCGTCGTCCCCATCAACTCCGCCGTCGCCTGCACGTCGGCCTGATCGCTCCAGTAGGGGTGCGCAGCGGAAAATGCGCCGTTGTCGACGTGCACGAAGTGACCGGCGATGTCCTGTCGCGATGGCTTCGCGCGCTTGGCGCGTGAGATCTCAGCGCCGGTGCGGACCTCGCCGCGGGACAGGCCGAGGCCGAAGCACGCAGATGAGGGCAACGCCAGTTGGAGGACCCACGCGTCTTCGATATTGGCCGCCCAATCCTCGTACGACCAATGCGCCAGGCCGCCCGTTCCCCACGCCGGCCCCCACGAGTTCTGGATGATAAACCCGGTGTCGTCGTAGCCGACGATGGCGAAGGCGTGGAGGGCACTGCCGGCGCCAGGTGGAATCACGCCGCGCGCGGGGGCATCCCATCCGCGATGCACGCCGGCTGACGCGTAGACCACGCCCGTCTCGGTCAGAGCCGCGTGGTAGTCAGGCAAGTGCGGGCGCAGCCGGTAGTACGCGCCCAGCGACGTGAGGCGCGCGTCCTTCGCCGCGGCGAGCGAGAACCCCGCCGGCGTCGGCGCGGTCCACAGCTCAAGGCGGCACGCGCCGCAGTTGGAGAAACCGCGTAAGGCACCGCGCAGGCTCGACCCTTCGTAGTGCTCACCCGGCCATTCGTCGTGGCGCCGGGCATTCACATACAGCATGTGCGGACTGACGCGGCGCCTCCGTGTAGCGGCATCGGACGTCGGGTTGGACCGCACCAGCAGGTTCACGGTCGCCGCCAGCGCAAACCCGGCGCACGCCCCGTCCTCCCCCTGGTCCATCACGAGAAGTTTGGCCGGGGCCTTCAGTCCGCGCCGCAACGGCAGCAGGGTCGGCTGGTAGATCCGGTCGCGGATGTCGGGGATGTCCTTCAGGGCGTCCAGCCGTCGGCCCTGGACGGGCCGGGTAGCCCCCGAACGTTCGACCGATACGCGCCTTGGCGTGGCCATGCTGCGACTCTCCTTCTTGTGGGAGGTACCTATTGGATAAATAGCCTATGGCGGTCGCCCACCTGGTGGTTGACCGGTCGCTCAGAACCCGTGCAAACGCACAATAGGCGAAGAAATGCACAGTCTGGCAATTTCTTCTTCGGGATTTTGGAGGGCCCGTGCTAGCCTTATGGATTCACGTCGACGAGACGGGAAACCCAATTCAAACAGGTACTTGATGTTCTCGAAGCGATACACCATTGTCCTCGCCGACCGCACGACCGGAGTGGTGCGTCGCTTCACGATTAGCGTGAAGGCGGCGACAACGGTGATTGCGATCGCGACCGGCTTGCCGATGCTGATCGGCGTGGGTGCCGCGTTCAAGTCCAAGTACGACGTGGCGCAGCTGTATGCCTCGCACGCCACCCTCGAACTCGAGAACGCCAACTACCGCGCCGCCACGGAAACGCTGGCGGGCCAAATCGTGGCGTTGCAGACGACGATGTCGGATCTTGGCGCCAAGGCGGCGCTCGACCCCTCGCTGCAGAACTCGATGGACAGACTCCCGACCGTGGTGAAGAACCGCGCGATGGGCGGCCCGACCGCCAGTGCCGCCCTGACCACCGTGACCCCGGGACTGGCATCACCAGAAAACACGTTCAGCGTGCTGAAGGACCTGCTGCAGGGTCTCGAGAGCCGCTTGCAGACCGTCCGGTCTAACGTCGACAAGCGCAACTCCCTCGCCGCCGCGACCCCGTCCATTTGGCCGACCCACGGTTGGCTGTCGTCGAGCATGGGCAACCGCGCCGACCCGCTGACCGGCGAGAAGGACTTCCACCCCGGCCTGGATATCTCGGCCGACAAGGGCGATCCCGTCTACGCCACCGCCGACGGTAAGGTGTCCAGTGCAGCCATGGCCGGCAACTACGGCAATCTGGTAGTCATCGATCACGGCTTCGGCATTGAGACCCGCTACGGTCACCTGTCGGCCTTCAAGGTTCACGACGGCCAGGTGGTGAAGCGCGGCGACCTGCTCGGCCTCGTCGGCATGACCGGCCGCACGACGGGTGCACACCTGCACTACGAAGTGCGCGCCAACGGCCGCATCCTGAACCCGCTCCAGCTCCTGCTCAACCCCCGTCGCGCCGCCGACAACTAGTCCCTACGAGGGCCGAAGGCCCGAGCCCCACGAGCGAAGCGAGCCCCACACGCCGCGAAGCGGCGCGCCCAAGGTATAATTGGGAGATAGGCATCCTGCCTTTTTCCCATCATGCTTGGTCAGCTCCTCACTAAAGTCCTCGGCAGTCAAAACGATCGCGACCTGAAGAAGCTGCGCCCGCGCGTAGCCGAGGTCAATGAGTTCGAATCCCGCATCCAGCCGCTGAGCGACGAACAGCTCAAGGCCAAGACGGTGGCGTTCAGGACACGGATCGCCAACGGCGAGACCGTCAACGACCTGCTACCCGAGGCCTTTGCCGTCGTGCGCGAGGCCGGCCGCCGCATTCTCAGCATGCGGCACTATGACGTGCAGCTGATCGGCGGCATGGTGCTGCACCAGGGCACGATCGCGGAAATGAAGACCGGTGAAGGCAAGACCCTGGTCGCGACCCTGCCGGCGTATCTCAACGCCCTCGAAGGCAAGGGCGTCCATGTCGTCACCGTGAACGACTACCTCGCCCGCCGCGACTCGGAGTGGATGGGCCGGTTGTATCGCTTCCTCGGCATGACCGTCGGCGTGATTCAACACGACCTGAACGATCAGCAGCGCCAGGTCGCTTACGGCTGCGACCTCACCTACGGCACCAACAACGAGTTCGGCTTCGACTACCTGCGCGACAACATGAAGTTTCGCCTCGACGCAATGGCGCAGCGGCCCTTCAACTTCGCCATCGTCGACGAGGTCGATTCGATCCTGATCGACGAGGCGCGCACGCCCCTGATCATTTCCGG
>CAMBHC010000264.1 GCA_945866285.1 Candidatus Sulfopaludibacter sp. SbA3
ACGTTATCGTGGTGCGGCGCAAGTCGGACCGCGACACCGTCGACATCAACCTGCCGGACGAGGTGACCCGCGTGCGTCCGTATCCGCAGTTCGGCCGCGTCTCGTACTGGCAGTACACCGCGGACAACGACTACAACGCGTTCCTCTTCAAATTCGAGAAGCGCATGAGCAACCGCTATCAGTATCTGGTCTCGTACACGCTAAGCAAGTCGACCGACGAGTCGTTCCGGAACGTCTTCGCCGATGTCTACGGCTATGCCAAGCGCGAATCGCCTGGCCAGGCCGATCGCCGCCATCGCCTCGTCGCGAGCGGTATCGTCCAGCTGCCCTACGGCATTCTCAGTTCGGTAATCGCCGACTTTCGGACCAGCCTGCCGATGAATCCGGTGAGCAGTGTCGACCTTAGCCGAGACGGCTACGCCAACGACCTGCCGGCCGGCGTCAGCCAGTACAGCGGCTGCCGCGATCTCAACCTCGACGCCATCAACGCCTTCCGGCAGTCGCGTGGACAGGCGTCGGTGTCGGAGGTCAAGTGTCCGGGCTTCGCCAGCGTTGACCTGCGTCTGTCGAAGACCGTCGACTTCGGCCGCTCGCACTCGGTCGAGATCATCGGTCAGCTGTTCAACATCGCGAACCGCGCCAATTACAATGTGCCCAGCAACAACATCACCGCGGCCACGTTCGGCCAGTCCACCTCGCTGCTGCCCAACATCAACGCGCCGTCTCGGCAGGCCGAGATCGCGCTCCGGTATCGCTTCTGATGCTGACGCGCCCGGTATGACACTCACCGTGAGGGAGCAGTCCGATGAGGGACTGCTCCCCCTGGTGCTCCGAGGTCTGACGTGCGCGGGCTGGTAGTCGACGATCACAAGAACACCCGCGAATCGCTGGCCATGGGCCTCGCCCTGTACGGGCACGAGGCCGATGCCGACGGCTCGGCGGTCGAAGCACTCTCGCGCCTCGAACAGCAGTCCTACGACCACCTCATTTCCGACGTCCGCATGGCCGGCGTGACCGGCCTCGATCTGGTGGCCGTCGTCCGCGAGCGAGACGCCGGCCTGGGCCTGATCCTGATGACGGCCTATGACGTGAACGAAGACGAACGCCGCCGCGTCGACGCGCTCGGCGTCAGGCTTGTCATCAAGCCCGTGACCGCAAAACAGCTCGTGATCCTCTGCGCACAACACGATCCGGTGGCCACCACGAAGGGAACACGCTCATGAGATCGAACACATCGTCACGACACCTGCGGCTCACAGCCGCCGTGGCATTGGCGGCGGCACTGACCGCCAACGGCGCCGGCGCCCGGGGCCAGTCACCATCGGTGGTGACCGGCCTTGACGAGGTGTATCGGACCGGAGCTTTCCTCCAGGATCGCAACGGCGACGCCGTGGTTGACTTCCTGGCCGCCGGTATCCTGCTGGGCGCTTCGCCGACCGACGATGAGATCGCGGCGGCAGCCGACATCGCGGCCAGGTTCGGCTTCGAGACGATGGCCATGGACCTGCCGATTGGTCGCGATCGGCAAACCGATGCCGTTGTGGCAATCGGTCCCGCCGGCGTGTTACGAGCTGGCGCGTCCGTGGCGTCGCTCGATCCCCGGCCGCTTGCGAACGGCCAGGGCCTCGTTGCGATCACGATGGCTAACAACCGGCCGGTGGTGGCCGTGACCGGCGGCGATGCCGCCGGTGTCCGCGCGGCCACGGCAGCCTTTGCCGGCCGCCTGCCGTTCGTGTGGGTGCCCAAGGGCGCCACCTTGCAGGACGTGGCTGCCGACGTGCGGGCTGTGGTCGTGAAGACCGGCGTGACGCCGTCTGCCGTGTCGCCGATCGGCGTTCGCGTCGAAGCAGGCCGAGAAGAGTTCGAGCGTGTGATCGTGTCGGTGGCGCTGCCGACCGCGGCCGATCTGAGCCGGGTCCGCACAGCCCTGGCGGGCGTGCGGTCCGCGCCGGCCGCTGCCCCGGCGAACGATTCGCCAAAGCCCGTACTCTCATACCCAGGCGCGCGGGCGCTCGAGATCCGCTTGATGGCCGGTCCCGCCGCGCCCGTCGCCGTCGTCATCGACCGCGCCGACGCTCCCGCGGCTCCGGAACTGCCGCCGGCGCGACGGCCAGACGCCGGCGCGAAGGAAGCGGTGGACCTCTCGTCGCTCTTTGCCATCGATGGCCTCCTTGGCGACTCCGACAGCAACCTGATTCCTGACCGCGTTGACGCCGTGATCAGCGCCACCGGTGACGGCACCGACGGCGTGATCGATCTGGCGGCGCGTGTCGGCCTCGAATCAACCGGCATCTCGCTGCCGCTTGTCATTCCCCCGGCGCAGCTCGGCAAGCCGGACAGTCAGCCGACGCTGGTGCTGGTGGGCGATGCCCACCCGCTGGCTGCTGAACTCGCGAAATCAGGAAAATTGATCCGCCCGTCGCTTCAGCCTGGACAGGGCGCGATTCAAGTCGTGCGCAAAGCCTTCGGCGACAAGAGCGCCGTGGTCGTGAGCGGCGCCGACGCGCCAGGTGTGCGGCGCGCTCTGCAGCAGATGTCGGAACGCTTCCCCCATATCTGGCAGCGAGGCAAGGATCGCACTACCCTCGACACCGTCGAGAACGACGTCCGCCGCTTCATCGGCGGACACACACCGGCCGGACAGGCCGCCGCCGCCATCTACAAACTCGATCAGATGGCCGCGAAGCTGCGTGGCCGCGCGCTCGAATCCGCGCGCGTGCGCGTCTATCTCGACAAGGCTGACCCGGGCCTCGAATCGTTGTTGCGCACCCGGCTGACCTCGGCGCTACCTGCAGGCCAGCTCGAGATCGTGGTCGAGAACCTCGACGTCCAGAAGGCGAAGACCCTCATCAACAACACGGTGACGATCGCGTCGGAGGTTGACGAGTTCTGGACCAGCCTGCGAACCGAGGTCATTCCGAAGGTGCGCCGGCGCGAGCCCGTGGTGGTCGAGGCGCGCCTCAGCGAACCGCCGGATGTCCGCGCCCGCATCTCGCGCGAGGCAACCGCCGAACTGGTGAAGGCGGGCGCCAGTATCGAGGGCACCTCGGTCACGGTGCTGTCCGCCTACAAGCAGGGTTACAGCTGGCTCTACGACGTTGTTCGCCCCGCGCTGGCCGGCAAGGCTGTCGGCGACATCACGATCAAATTCGCGGAGACGGGCGCCCCAGTGGAATGGAAGCAGCAGGCGATGTTCACGCCGACGCGCTGGCTGCTCGAGCTGTTTCCGATCGACGAGATCCTGGCCCGCGAGTTGGGCCTCGACCTCGCGAAGATTCATCTCGAGAAGATGCCGATCGGCTCGCCGACCTACGAGGTGATCGCGACCGGCGTCGGCGGCGCGGAGCTGCTGCGCCAGACGTTCGAACCGAAGATGGTGCTGCGGCCCTACTTCGACAAGTTCCCTGACTACGAGAAGGTTCGCGTGACCACGGGATGGATCACGGCGAAGAGCCGCGACCGCGTCCTGGCCGACCGCCGCATCATCACCGACCTGGAGCGCTTCTGGGATCACTTCCAAAGCACCGCCCTCAACCGTCTGTACGACTACACGATGGCGCTGACGGCGGGGAAGCCAGACCCGGCCGATGCCCCGTTCTTCGGCGAGCTGACCGTTGACGTGAGCCTGAGCGAGCCGGACTACCAGCTCAGGCTCGACAAGGAGCAGATCTCGTCGCTCAATTCGCTGCACGAGGACATCTACTTCGCGACGCTGCATTTCTTCGATGTCATGGGCCGCTACGCGCGCGGCGGCGCGTTGAGCTATCCCGGCCGGGTCATTCCGATCATGCGGCCTAAGGGCGACGGCACCGCCGGCACCGCGACGATCACGCTGACCGGCTTCGGCTCGGTGCGTCCGGCCGTGGCGATCGACTACGTCGAGAAGGGCGGCGCTACCGGCACCATCAAGATGGACGTGCCCGTGGTCGCGGTGGAGCGCCCGTCGGCGGTGTCGGCGGTTGTGAGGTCGGGCCGCGACGGCATCGATGCGCTGACGCTGCGGCTCAAGGTCGATAGCGAGCAGGACCAACGCGATGCGCTGATCGTGCGGGCACGTGAGGACCGCGTCGACAGCCAGATCATGTCCGCGGCACAGGCTGGCGCGCTGTTGGAGCATCTGTCAGCGTTGCGCGCGGCGGGCCTCTATCGGGACGCGCTCGCATACCACGACCTTGGCGCCCTTCACCTGACCACGCAGTGGGCGCACGACGTGTCGGCCGCGACCGAGAAGACGTTCACGTTGGCCCGCGGCGGCGTGCCGGCGCCGTGGCCCGAGATCAAGACGCTGCTGCCGGCCGGATACCGGCACGCGGGTGAACCGCTGGTGCAGTGGGACACGCCGATCCCGCCACCCGAGGCCAACCAGACGCTGGCGAAGATGGCAGTGTCGTTTCCGCAAGCCACCGCCTACAAGGTGGGCCAGAGCTATCTCGGCAAGGACATCTGGGCGATGGACCTGATGCCGGCCATCGAGGCGACCCATTGGTCGGCGGCCAAGGCGACGACCTGGAAGCCGACGGTGATCTACTCCGCCCGCCAGCACGCCAACG
>CAMBHC010000265.1 GCA_945866285.1 Candidatus Sulfopaludibacter sp. SbA3
AGCGTTACGCAAAGTTCCGCAAGATGGGCTCCGTTGGAATCGTTGACGCGTAGAGGCGGGTCTTAAGACCCGCCGGTCCTCATGGCAGTCCCTCCAATCTGGAATACGCGCCCTCATGACGAGGCGCAGGCGGCAGTGCTGGCGCACACGCTCGGGCTGTCGCCGGTCACAGCGCGCCTGCTCGCCATACGCGGCTTGACTGATCCAGACGAGGCGGCGCGGTTCCTCAATCCATCCCTCGCTCAACTGCTGGATCCCTTCCTGCTGACCGACGTCGGCAAGGCCGCCGACCGGTTGCTCGCGGCGATCGCCAACCAGGAGCGCATCGCGGTCCATGGCGACTACGACGTTGACGGCATTACCTCCACGGTGATTCTGCGGCGGGCGCTCGAGTTGCTCGGCGCGGATGTCGGCCACTTCATTCCCGAACGCCTGACCGACGGCTACGGTCTGCAGCCCAACACCATCGAGCGGTTGCATGCGGAAGGCGTGAAGCTGATCGTCTCGGTTGACTGCGGCATCCGCGGCGCCGAGGCCGCCCGGCGCGCGCGTGACCTCGGGGTTGACCTGATCATCACCGACCACCACGAGCCCGACACGGAGTTGCCCGACTGCTTCGCCATCGTGAACCCCAAGCGGCACGACTGCGCCTATCCGGACAAGAACCTCGCCGGCGTCGGGGTGGCCCTCAAGCTGGTGCAGGCGTTGTGTCATCGCACCGGCAAGTCGTCGTGGCTGCCCGCGTTCATCAAGATCGCGGCGATCGGCACGCTCGCCGACGTCGTGCCGCTGATCGGCGAGAACCGCGTGATCGCGAAGCTGGGCCTGCAGATGCTGACCAAGGGGCCGCACAAGGTCGGCCTGCGTGCGCTGCTCGACGCCGCGGGGCTCACCGGCAAGACCATCGACGCGTACCACATCGGCTTCATGGTCGCGCCGCGCATCAACGCCGCCGGCCGCATGAGCACCCCGGACATCGCCACCCGGTTGCTGCTCGCCTCAGACGACTCGATGGAGGCGGAGGCGCGGGCACTGGCCGGGCAACTCGAAGCCGAGAACACGCGGCGCAGGACCGAAGACCAGGACATTCTGGCCAAGGCCAGGAAGATCGTGGAATCCGACCCCGACGTCGGCGCGCGCAGTGTGCTGGTCGTGGCCGGTGAGGGCTGGCATCGCGGCGTCATCGGCATCGTCGCGTCCAAGTTGGTGGACGCGTTCTATCGGCCTGCCATTGTGTTGTCGATTGAGGACGGCGTGGCGCACGGGTCGTGCCGCAGCATTCCGGGTTTCGACATGTTGGCGTGCCTCGAATCGTGCGCGCCGATGCTCAGTCGCTTTGGTGGCCACAAGCAGGCGGCCGGCCTGCAGCTCGAGGCGGCCCGCCTCAAGGAGTTTCGGCAAGCGGCCAACGCGCACGCCGACAACCGTCTGGGCCCCGATGATCTTCGCCCGCGCCTGTGGCTCGACGGTCCACTGAAGCTCAACGAACTGACCGACCGCGTCATCGCCGAGTTCGCCGCCTTGGCGCCGTTTGGACCGAGCAACCCCAAGCCCCGGTTCCACACCGGGCCTGTGGCCGTCGTGGACGGCCCGCGCATCCTGAAGGAACGCCACCTCAAGATGAGCGTCAAGCAGGACGGCCGGGTGCTGCGCGCCATCCAGTGGAATGCCGCCGAGCGCGAGCCGAAGCTCACCGCCCAGAAGGCCGGTGTTGAGATCGCCTACACCGTGGAAGAGAACGAGTTTCGCGGTGAGAAGTACGTCGAGCTGCGATTGGACGACTTCCGGTCCACCTGAGTCTTGGGTCGAGCCAATCTGCGGCTGTACTTATTGAATCGGCGGCTGGTACAATCGACCGCGTGAGTGTCTGGCAAAAGCGCGCCCAATTCGGGCTGGCGGTCGTCGCCGTCGGCGTGATTGGCGCGGTCGGCTATACGCTGCGTCCGCGCGAAGCCCGCGTCTCGCCTCCCCCCATTGAGCGGCTTGATCCCAAAGCCACGGTCGAAACGCGCGGCGGCGATGTCATCCAATTGAAGGGCTCGCGCCAGGACGCGCGGATCGAGTTCGAGAGCCAGGTCACCTACGAGACAGGTGACACCAAGCTGATGGGCGTCAAGGTCTCGGTCGACAATCGCAACGGCCGCAACTACACGATCACGGGCAAGGAGGCGCAGGTCGGCAAGGACCAGGCGAGCTACCACCTCAAGGGCGACGTCAAGCTCGAGACCAACGATGGCCTCACCGCCTTCGCCGAACAGGCAACCTACACCGAGGCGGAGAAGATCGTGCGCGCACCGGGTCCAGTGCGCTTCACTCGCGGCCGCATGTCGGGCACCGGTATCGGCTTCACCTACGACGAGCAGCGCGACACTCTCTGGTTGCTGGACCAGGCCGTGATTCACGTTGAACCGAATGGCACCAGCGCCGCGATGGACGTGACGTCGGGCGCTTTCGGTTTTGCCCGCGCTGACCACTACATGCGCTTCGAACGAACCATGCACATGGACCGGGGCGGACAGATCATCGACGCTGATGAGGGGGTCGTGCATCTGTTCGCCGATCGCGACGAGCCGGACCTGATCGAACTACGCGGCAATTCACAGGTCTCAGGCGGCGCCGGCATGGGCGCGTTGCAGTCGATGTCAGCCCGCGACGTGACCCTCGACTACGGCGACGACGGCCGCACGTTGCAGCAGGCGACGCTCGCCGGCCAGAGCGCCATCCAGTTGGCGGGGAAGGGCGGGGCAGCGGGCCAGGCCCTGAAGGGCGAATTTCTCGACATCTCGCTCGCGCCCGACGGCAGCGTCAGCAACCTGTCGTCGCGCCAGAACGTGACCGTGACCCTGCCGGGCACGCGTGACACCGCCGCCCGCACCATTCGTTCGAATGTCCTGACCGCGACCGGCGGCGCTCAGGGCCTGTCAGGCATGCGCTTCACCGAAGGCGTCAACTACACCGAAGCGGCAACCCGCACCCAGGGCGCACGCGTCGCCCGCGCACAGAGCCTGGATACCAAGCTCGATCCCGCTGCCGGCGCGCTGCAGGAGGCCACGTTCACGGGCGCATTTCAGTTCACCGACGGACCGCTGACCGCCACCAGCAACCTGGCGACGTACCGCATTGTCGCCGGCACGCTCGCCTTGAGCGGCAAGCAGGGCGCCGCCGACCCGCAGATCAAGGACGAGGCGCTCACCATCGAGGCGGCGACCATCAACGTCACGCTGAGCCCCAGGAAGATGGTGGCGAAGGGCAAGGTCCGCAGTGCCTTGATGCCGCCAGGCCAATCTGCCGGCGCGGCAGGCCAGGGCAAGCGTCCAGGCCTGCTGGGCGACAAAGACCCGGTGCAGATCATCGCCGAGTCGCTGACCTATGACGAAGCGCAGCGACGGGGCGAATATCAGGGCCAAGTGGTGTTGCTGCAGGACCAGACGCAGATCAACGCCGACAGCCTGACCATCGACGAGAGCAAGGGCGACCTGCTTGCGGTGGGGAAGGTCATCACGTCACTCGCGATCGTCCGCAAGGACGCCACGCCCAGCACGCCGTCGCCGTCGACCATCGGTCGCGGCGGCTCGTTCACCTACACCGACCAGGGCCGGCGCGCCGTCTACCAGACAGCCGCCATACTCGATGGCGAAAGCGGCAACCTGCGCGCCGAGAAGATCGAAATCGTGCTGGCGCCAGAGGAGAACAGCCTGTCGCGCCTCGACGCCATGGAGAAAGTCACGGCCCTCGTCGACAAGCGCACCGTCACCGGCGCCCGGTTGTCGTACGTGCCCGCCGACGAGAAATACGTCGTGAATGGCGCCCCCGTCACGATGGTCGATGCCGACTGCCAGGAACTGAGCGGCAAGACGTTGACCTTCTTCAAGGCGTCCGATAGAGTCCAAGTCGACGGCAACGACGAAGTCCGCACGCAGACCAAGGGCGGCGGTAAGTGCGCCCCAACCCCCAAGTGATGTCTTCGACCCTCAGCACACATGAATTGACCAAGTCCTACGGTGGACGCACGGTCGTGCGCGGCGTGAGCCTCGAGGTGAATTCCGGCGAGATCGTCGGACTGCTGGGGCCGAACGGCGCCGGCAAGACCACCACCTTCTACATGACCGTCGGGCTGACTGCGCCCGACTCCGGGCGCGTGACGCTCGACGGCAAGGACGTCACCGGCGACGCGATGTACGTGCGCGCGCGCAAGGGCATTGGCTACCTGCCGCAGGAAGCCTCGATCTTCCGCGGCCTCACCGTCGAGCAGAACATCCTCGCCATTCTCGAGACGTTGAACCTCGATGCCGCCGCCCGGCGCGCCAGGCTCCGTGAGTTATTGGCTGAGCTGGGCCTGACGCCGTTGGCCGACTCGCCGGCCTATACCTTGTCTGGCGGCGAGCGGCGGCGGGCCGAAATCACGCGCGCGTTGGTGATGAACCCGCGCTTCATCCTGCTGGACGAGCCGTTCGCCGGCATCGATCCCATCGCGGTCACGGAGATTCAGAAGATCATCTTCCACCTGCGCGACCGAGGCATCGGCATCCTGATCACCGACCACA
>CAMBHC010000266.1 GCA_945866285.1 Candidatus Sulfopaludibacter sp. SbA3
GGTGACGCGCCACCCGCGCTTCGCGAGCGCCTTCATCGTGTTCAGCACCGCCTCGTGCTCGATCGACGAGGTGATGAGGTGGCGCCGGCCGCTCGGCTCGGTCGCTTCAGCGGCGCCGCGAATGGCGATGTTACTGCTCTCTGTGCCGCCGGCTGTAAAGACGATCTCCGAGGCATCGGCGCCCAGCAGGCCGGCCACCGCCCCCCGGGCCTCATCCAGGGCAGCTTTGGCCTGTTGACCAAAATGGTGCACGCTGGACGCGTTGCCCCACACCTCGCGCATGGCCAAGGCCATCCGGTCGGCGACCAGGTGGTCGAGTGGGGTGGTCGCGTTGTGGTCCAGATAGATTCGCATGGGTGGAAACAGGATCGTAACATTCCTGCTAACTCTCAGCAATAAAAGGACTAGACAACGGTTTGCAGCGACTTCTATACTGGCCGTGACTCCAGCACCTAAGCCCACTCCCCCGGGTTTCAAAAAAACAATTGGCACCCTCGGGCTGGATTTCCAGCAGAGTGAGAGGTTTCAGCGATGTGGAAGCGGGATGAGTCAGTCAAACCGGCCACGCCACCGGCGCAAACTCCGGTCACGCCGCCATCGGCGCCGGTTGCCGCTGCGCCGGTTGCCAGCGAGCCGCGTACCCAACTTGGGAGGGACAACGTGAATATCGGAAAGTCCGTCATCATTAAAGGCGAGTTAAGCGGCAGTGAAGACCTGACGCTCGAAGGCCACGTCGAAGGCCGGATTGATCTGAAGGACAACGTCCTCACGATTGGTCCCAACGGCAAGATCAAAGCGGAAGTCTTCGCGAAGGCGGTCGTGGTGCTCGGTGAAATCACCGGCAACGTGACGGCGTCCGAGAAGGTTGACATTCGCGACAACGGTTCGGTGGATGGCGACATCTGCTCTCCGCGCGTGGCCATTGCCGAAGGCGCACACTTCCGCGGTGCTGTGGACATGCAGCGTGCCGGCGCGAAGGCGCCGGGCAAGCCTGCGACGCCCGCCGCCCCGGGGCAGGCGCAGCCGCTGCCGCAGGCCCAGAAGGTCGGCGCGTAGCAGAGCGTCATGGCTGACGCCAGGTCGCTGACGGACTTGTTCGGGATTCTTGGCCCACGCCGGGTGAGCGAGGCCGCGAGTGCTGTCGACACCTCCGTGACGCACGTCACGGAGGTGCCGTATCCCACGCAAGCTCTCCAGAAGTTCCTGCGGTGCCTGCACGGCGCCGAGAATCCTCTGATCCTCGATCTTGGTCCCGTCGTGGGCAGTAACGTCACGTTCTTCGGTGAGCAACTCGGGTGTCGCATCCGGGTCGAAGACGTCGCCGCCGATATCGACCGGCATGTCAAAGGGGGCAAACTTGAACTGCTGCCCGAGTATTTCGCCGGGCGCTTTACGCCGGCGCCCGGGTCGGTCGACGGCATTCTCTGCTGGGACATTCTCGATTATCTCGATCGTCCGGCCGCGCAGGCGCTCGCGACGGCGCTGTGCCGCTTGTTGAAGCCGGGAGGCTGCCTGCTTGGCCTGTTCAGCACGGCCGAGACGCCGGGACAGGTCTACACGAAGTATGTGGTCGTCGATGAGTCGACGTTGCGGTACCGCACGTATCCCGGCCTGCGTCAGCGGCAGCGCAGCCTGCTGAATGGCGACATCATCAAGTTGTTCAAGGATCTACGCGTCACTGATTCCTTCCTGATGAAGAGCAGGCTCCGCAAAATGCTCTTCCGCAAGCCTGCGCCCAGGGCTTGAGGTTCGGGCATTCATGGCCCGACCGATCGTTGCGTTTCTCAGTGACTTCGGCACTCGTGATCACTACGCCGGCACCCTGAAGGCGGTCGTGCTGGGCGTCTGCGCGGATGCGACCCTCGTTGACATCGGCCACGATATTCCCGCGCACGACGTCATGGCGGGTGCGCTCGAGTTGGCGGCGTGCTACCGGTACTTTCCGCACGGCACGGTGTTCCTGGCCGTGGTGGATCCCGGCGTGGGGTCGTCACGCCGTGGCATTGCCGCCGACACGGGAGACTATCGGTTCGTTGCTCCCGACAACGGCCTGCTGTCGGCGGTGTTTCGTGACACACCGCCGAAGAAGGTCGTGGAGTTGACCGAGCGCAAGTACGCGCGGCCGACGGTCAGCCGCACCTTCGAAGGCCGCGATCGATTTGCGCCGGCAGCCGGGTGGCTGGCGAAAGGCATCACGCTGACCTGGCTGGGGAAGGGCGTGACGGACTTCCAACTGTTGGACCTGCCGCAGCCGCTGGCCGATGCCACTCAGATCAGCGGAGAGGTGGTTCGCATTGACCGCTTCGGAAACCTGATTACCAACATCGATCGCCGGACGTTCGAACAACTGGCCGCGGGCGGTCCGATTGGCGTCCGCGCGGGCGCGCACGACATCGGCCGGGTGGTCGCGACCTATGCCGAGGCGCCGGCGGGCGAGCTGTGTGCCCTGTTCGGGAGCACCGATCACCTCGAGATTGCGGTGAATGCCGGCGATGCCGCCGCGCATTTGGGGCTGTCACGCGGGGCCGCCGTAACCGTGCGCCTGGCCCCGTAAATTTGATACGATTTGCTGTTTGCCCTTAGCCTCAGGACACATCCATGGAATCTGACCTCTCGCTCGAGTTCCTTCGCGTCACCGAACAAGCCGCCATCGCCTGCGCCCACACCATGGGACAGGGCGATCGCCATGGCTCCGACCAGGTTGCGGTCGAGGCGATGCGCCGCGAGATGGACACGGTGCCCATCGACGGCACCATTGTGATCGGTGAGGGCGAGCGCGATGAAGCGCCCATGCTCTACATTGGCGAAAAAGTCGGCCTGGCGCAGAAGAAGAACAGCGGCGGCCGGGTCTTCGACGAGATCGACATCGCCGTGGATCCGCTCGAAGGGACCAACCTGTGCGCGACCGGTGCGGCCAACGCCATTGCCGTGTTGGCGGCCTCCGAGAAGGGGGGGCTGCTGCACGCGCCAGACCTCTACATGGAGAAGCTGGTCGTCGGGCCGACGTCAAAGCATCTGGTGGATCTCGATGCGCCTGTGCGGGAGAACCTGCGCGCCATCGCCCGCAGCCTGGGCCGCCAGATCGACGAACTCACGGTCGTCGTCCTGGACCGTCCGCGTCACGAGAAGCTGATTGCCGAGATTCGAGAGACCGGCGCGCGCATTCGCCTGATCGGTGACGGCGACCTGTCCGCAGGCATTGCGGCCGCCGTGTCGGGCACCGGCGTGCATGCCGTCATGGGCACTGGTGGCGCGCCCGAGGGCGTGTTGACCGCGGCGGCCATGCGCTGCCTGAACGGCGAGATTTTCGCCCGCCTGGTCGTCGCCAAGCCCGAGGATGAAGAACGCTGCCGCGCCATGGGCATCAAGGACTTCAAGAAGATCTACAAGTCCGAGGACCTGGCGTGCGGCAAGGACATCGTGTTTGCCGCGACCGGCGTGACCGACGGTTCGCTGATGAAGGGCGTGCAGTTCTTCGGCGCCGGCATCCGCACCAGCTCGGTGGTCATGCAGACCAATCCGCACCGCATTCGCTTCATCGACAGCATCCAGGTGTACCCGGGACCGTCGGTCAAGATCCGATTCTGATTGGACGAACGCCAGGGGCGCCGAAACGTCTTTGCCGCGGCGGTGGCCGGCGGCATTGGATTCACCGGCTTCACGCTGGTGATGCCGTTTCTCCCGCTCTACATCGCTGAACTGGGAACCACCGATCTCGGTGAGATCGCGATGTGGACGGGCCTGACGCTGGGGGCGACGCCCGCCGTCACCGCCATCAGCGCCCCGCTGTGGGGCCGCGTCGGCGACAAATACGGCAGCAAGGTCCTGGTCATCCGCTCGCTGACCGCATTCATTCTCACCAAGGCGGGCATGGCGTTTGTGACGGCGCCCTGGCAACTGTTTGCCCTCCGCGCGTTGCTGGGGGTGTTTGCCGGTTACGGCGCGCTCACCATTTCCATGGCGGCCCAGTCGGTGCCGCGCGACCGCATGGCTCGGGCGATTGGGGCCGTGCAGACCGGGCATCGCCTCGGCCCCGCGATCGGCCCGGTGATTGGCGGCCTGCTGGCCCCGCTGGTGGGATTGCGGAACTCGTTCCTGTTTGCCGCCGCCTTCTATGCCGCAGCAATGGTGCTGGTACTCGTCATGTACGAGGATCCGCCGCGGCGGGTGGACGCCGCCCAGGCTCGCGGAGGGCGAGAGGTATTCTCGCACCTGCTGCGCTTACCGGGTTTCGTCCTCGCCTTGTTCGTGATCTTCGGCTTGCAGACCGTTGACCGCAGCTTCGGGCCGGTGCTTCCGCTCTTCGTCGCGCAGGTGGGAGTCGATCCGCAACGCGTGCCGATCATCTCCGGCATCCTGTTTTCCCTGGGGGCCGTCGCGGCCGCCGTCGGCTCGCAACTCGCGCCGCGACTGCTGCGCGATCGCTCCGCCCGCCACATCATTGTCGCCGGCACCGCCATCGCCGCGCTGGCGCTCGCGGTCATCGTGGTGGCGCCAACGGTGTGGTTGGTCGGCGCCTCGATGGCCGTCGTCGGCCTGGCCC
>CAMBHC010000267.1 GCA_945866285.1 Candidatus Sulfopaludibacter sp. SbA3
AGGATCCAGCGCCGGCACGAAGGTCTTGTCGGCCGTGAACTTCATTTCAACCATGTCGCCCTGCCCCAACTGCGCGGCGGTGATCGAGTAGGTGCGCACGGGCGAATCAGTGGCGCTCAACATCACGGTTGTCAGGACCTGGTCGCCGACCGAGATGGCGAGTTGCTGCGCGGCGTTCGGGCCCGTGACGGGATTGTCCGCCTGCAGGTAGAGGACGACATCCCGCTTCGGGTTGCGGAACGCGAGAGTCGCGTCCTTCTTGGTCCACTGCCATTCGGTGCGGCCGGCGCCTTCGGCCACGACCTCGGCCGGGTGCCAGCCATCCTTGAAAATCACAAAGATGTTCTCGGTCTGCGGCAAGAGCTCGAAGTCGACGACCTTGTACGAGCGGTCGCCGCGGTCCTCGTTCGACAGCTTGAGGCGTTCGTTGTTGCCAGGCGCGTAAAGACCGGCCACGACCTTGGCGGCGCCAACATAGGGATAACTGGGCGTAAACATCGTGCGCGTGTATTCGACCGTCTGGCCGGCCTTCCACTCGGTGGTCGGCGTCGGCGGTTCGTGGTCGTCGGTCCACATCAACTCATCGTCGGCGTCGAGGAAGTGGACGAACACGCGGCGCGTGCCCAGGTTCGGGGCGTTCGCCTCCGTCGTGAACTTGTACGTCACCTCGACCGGGCTGGCGAGCGCCACCTTGGGGCGCGACAGCGACACCTGAAGCGTCCCAACCGCGGGGGTGGTGTCTTCAGCCTTGCCGCAGGCGGCCAGGGTGACCGCCAGAGTCGTCAGCACAGCAACTGTCCGGAATCTGCTAACCATGTCTCTCCGTTGCATTAGGGCTCCAAACGAGAATATCATGCAGACCATTCAGATGGACACTCCACGCGACGCACTGGGCATGGTCGAGACCAAGGGCTTCATTGGCTCGGTGGAGGCGGCCGACGCCATGGTCAAGGCGGCCAATGTGGCATTAATCGGCACGGAATACATCGGGGCGGGCTACGTCACGGTGCTGATTCGCGGCGATGTCGGCGCCGTCAAGGCCGCAACCGACGCGGGCGCCGCCGCCGCGCGCCGGGTGGGCGAACTGGTCTCGGTGCACGTAATCCCCCGGCCCCACGCCGAGGTCGAAAGAATCCTGCCTAAGGCTTAGGGCTTTGGCCGCCGCCGCTTCACCACCACAAACCGACAAGGACCTGGCGTCGATCGCCGAGGCCCGGGCGCTCGCGCGCCGCGCGAAGCTGGCACAGACCACGCTCGCCGAATTCTCCCAGGATCAGATCGACCGCATCGTCGAGGCCATGGCCACGGCCGTCGCGCCGCACGCCGAATCCCTGGCGCGGCTGGCGGTCGAAGAAACCACCTTTGGCGTGGTCGCCGACAAGACCCAGAAGAACCTGTTTGCCGCGCAACGGGTGTTCGAGTTCATCAAGCCCATGAAGACCGTGGGCGTGATCAACCGGATTGAGGATCGCAAGATCATCGAAATCGCCGAGCCGTTCGGGGTGGTCGCGGCCGTCATTCCCTCCACGAATCCCACGTCGACTGCGATCTACAAGATCCTGATCGCGATCAAGGCGCGGTGCGCCGTCGTGCTGACGCCGCATCCATCGGCGGCCCGCTGCATCACCCGCACGGCCGACATCATGAACGAGGCCGGCCGTCGCGCCGGGTTGCCCGACGGCGCCATCGGCTGGATGCATACCGTCACGCTCGAAGGCACGCAGGAACTGATGAGGGCGCGCGAGGTCTCGGTGATTCTCGCGACCGGCGGCATGGGCCTGGTGCGCGCGGCCTACAGCGCGGGCAAGCCCGCCTACGGTGTCGGGCCAGGCAACGCGCCGTGCTACATCGAGTCGAGCGCCGACGTGCGCAAGGCCGCCAACGACATTCTCACCGGCAAGTCATTCGACAACGGCGTGCTGTGCTCGTCGCCCAACTCGGTGGTCGTCGACGAGGCCGTCGAGGCCGAGGCCAAGCGGCAGTTCAGGGACCTGGGCGGTTACTTCCTGTCGCCCGCCGAGGCCGAGACGCTGGCCAGGCAGTTGATCACACCGCAGCGATTGCCGAATCCCGCGTTTGTCGGCAAGTCGGCCGTCTACATCGCCGAGAAATGCGGCCTCACCGTGCCGGCCGGTACCCGCGCGCTGATCGCAGAGCTTCAGGGCGTGGGCCGCGACTTCCCGCTCTCGATCGAGAAGCTGTGCCCGGTGCTCTCCTACTACGTCGTGAAGGATTGGCGCGAAGGCTGTGAGCGCTGCAAGCAGATCCTGAAGTACGGCGGCATGGGTCACACCATGTCCATTCACTCGCAGAACGACGCGGTCATTCTCGAGTTCGGGTTGCACAAGCCGGCCTACCGCATTTGTGTGAACACGCCCACCACTCATGGCTCGATCGGCCTGACCACCGGACTGGACCCGGCCATGACGCTCGGCTGCGGCGGCTTCGGCGGCAACATCACGTCGGACAACATTTCGCCGAAGCATCTGCTGAACATCAAGAGGGTCGCGTACGAATTGCGGCCGGCTCAGCCCAGTGCCAGCGTGCCGAGTGCGCCCACACTGCCCAAAGCGCCGGCCAAGCCTCAACCCGAATCAATCTCAGCCGATGCCTTGACCAGCCGGATCGACAAGTTCCTCGCGACCCGGGGACTGGCACCCTTGGCACCCGTGGCACCCCTGGCACCTGTGGCACCCCTGGCACCTTTGACACCTGTGACACCCCAGTCCGCCGAGAAGTTCGTCTGCGAGGATGACGTCCGATTGGCCATCAAGGAAGGCCGGAAGCTTCTGGTCGGTGAACGCACGATCGTGACACCCTCCGCCCGAGATGCCGGTGAGGCGGCGAAGGTGTTCGTGCAGGCCGGCTGGCCTTCTGTAAACAGCTGAGCCACAACAGGTTGACCCCAAAGTCAGGGGCGTGCTACCCTGCCTCGAAACATTCTTCCAGAAGTTAGATGCTGCGTCCTTACTCCCTCCCCATCGCGCTCTTCTGTTGCACCACGGTGCTGGCCGGATGCGTCACAGGCTCGGGAGTCAAGACCGCCAGGGTCATTCCACCACCGCCAGCGGCTGTGCTGCCGCCGGCCCCAACCGCCCCGGCCCAGCCTGATCCGGTTGTCATTTTGGTCGCGGAATCGGATCAGCACTTCACGGCCGGCCAGCGGGAGCTGGCGCTCGGGCATCTTGAAGGGGCCCGGAATGAGTTCGACCGTTCGCTCGACGTCCTGCTCGAGTCGGCCGACGGCGCCCGTGCCGATGCCAGGCTGCGTGAGCATTTCGACCGCCTCGTCGATCGCATCAGCGTGCTCGAACAGGGCGCCCTCGCCAAGGGTGACGGCTTCACCGAAACCAGGACTGAACCCGCCTCCATCGACACGCTGCTGGCGATTGAGACCTTCGACACCACCAAGCCCACGCTGGCGACGGCCGAACGGGTAGAAGCCGACCTCGAGAATACGACTCACGACATTCCAATCCCGACCAACGACCGCGTGCTTCGCTACGTGGAGTTGTTCCAGGGGCGGTTGCGCGACTTTCTCACTGAAGGCCTGTCGCGCGGCACGCAGTACCTGCCGATGATCCAGGAGACGTTCCGAGCCGAGGGCCTGCCGCTGGACCTGGCCTACATCCCCCTGATCGAGAGCGCCTTCAAGCCGTCTGCCTTGTCGCGCGCGCAAGCACGTGGCGTGTGGCAATTCATGCGCGGCACGGCGCTCGAGAACGGCCTGAAGGCCGACTGGTATCTGGACGAACGCGCGGATGCCGAGAAGGCCACGCAGGCGGCGGCCAAGTATCTCAAGACCTTGCACGGCATGTTCGAAGACTGGCACCTTGCCATGGCGTCGTACAACGGCGGGCCCGGCCGCGTGAAGCGCGCGCTCACCCGCAGCCAGAAGAACGACTTTTGGCAGTTGAGCGCGACCACGCGGTACCTGCCGCGCGAGACGCGTGACTACGTGCCGATGATCCTGGCCGCTGTCATCATTGCCAAGAACCCCGCCCAGTACGGGTTTGACATCACGCCGATGGTCCTGCCGCCGACCGAATCGGTCACAGCGCCACCGGCACTGGACCTGCGCCGCGTTGCGGAATGGGCCGGCGTCTCGGTCGACGACATCCAGAAGCTCAACCCTGAATTCCGCCGCTGGACGACACCGGTCAAGGCGGGCACGTATTCGATTCGCGTCCCCGAAGGCACTGCGGACCGCGTGCGCGAAGGCCTCGCCTCCGCCGCGCCCGGGCAGTTGAACGCCATGCAGTGGCACACGGTCAAGAAGGGCGAGACCATCGCCACCATTGCCAAGAAATTGCGCGTCAACCGCACCGACCTTGCCGAAGCCAATTACCTGAAGGTGAATTCGCGCGTGAAAGTCGGCGCGAAGCTGATCATCCCGCGCATGCCGTCCTCGGCGCTGCTGGCGCGCGCTTCGTCGGCCGACCTCGAGTACGCCGCAGCCGCGACCGTGGCAGAGATTCTTGCGGAGACGGCGGCGCTGCCGGAGCCGGCGGCCGCCAAGGTTTACCGTGTGCGCGCCGGC
>CAMBHC010000268.1 GCA_945866285.1 Candidatus Sulfopaludibacter sp. SbA3
TGCCCTCGTTGGCGTAGATCTTCGCCGGCAGCGGCGTCGTGTTCGAAATCTCGATCGTCACGTGGCCTTCCCACTCGGGCTCGAACGGGGTGACGTTGACGATGATGCCGCAGCGGGCATACGTGGACTTACCAAGACACACCGTCAGCACATCGCGCGGAATGCGGAAGTACTCCACGGTCGAGGCCAGCGCGAACGAATTGGGCGGCACGATGCAGACGTCGCCGACGATGTCGACAAACGATTTCGGGTCGAAGTTCTTGGGGTCCACCACCGTGTTGTAGACGTTGGTGAACACCTTGAACTCGTTGCCGACCCGGCAGTCGTAGCCGTACGACGACACGCCGTACGACACGACGCCGGCGCGGACCTGTCGATCCTCGAACGGCTCAATCATGCCGTGCTCGAGGGCCATCTTCCGGATCCACCGGTCCGCCTTGATCGCCACGCGCTAGAGCTCCATGCCCCGGAAGAAATACCCGAGTTCGAACGCGGCCGTTTCCGGCGCATCGGAGCCGTGCGTCGCGTTGTTGTCGATCGACGCGCCGAAGTCCTTGCGCATGGTGCCGGCCTCGGCCTTGGCCGGGTCGGTCGCGCCCATGAGGTCGCGCCACTGCTTGATGGCATCCGGCGCCTCGAGGCACAGGACCACGCAGGGGCCCGACGACATGAAGTCGGTCAGCCCGCCGAAGAAGGGCCGCGCGCTGTGCACGTGGTAAAAGCCCTCGGCCTCACCCTTGCTCATGTGGATCATGCGCATACCGCGGACGGTGAAACCGGCCCCTTCGATGCGCGCGAGAATCTGTCCAGAAACGCCCTTCTTGACGGCGTCCGGCTTGATGATGGCGAACGTTCTTTGCATATCCGACCAATTATACCCGCCTACGCTCGCTCAGCAGCCCTGCGAGCTACGGCGAGGCCTCGCCGTAGCGGGCTTCGCCCGCGAAGGCGGGTTCGGCGGCGAAGGCGGGTTCGGCTGCGGCAAAAACAGGCTCCTTACCGGGGCAACTCCCTGGATGGATAGCAGCCCAGGACCTTCAGGAACACCGTCCGGGCTGCCAATCCGGCCAGGGCTGCCTGTATCCGGGGCTCCCCCAGGTGGCCCTCCACGTCGATGTAAAACACATACTCCCAGGGCATGCCCGGGCGGGGCCGCGACTCCAGCTTGGTCAAGTTGAGCCCCTCCTCCGCGATGATGTTTAAGCAGCGCACCAGCGCGCCGTGTTCGTGGCGTGTGGAAAACACCATCGACACCTTGGCGGCGATGCGCGGGTCACAGTCCTCCGGCTGGGCCGAGACCACGACAAACCGGGTGTAGTTCACCGCCTGGTTGGCGATGTCGCGCTTCAGCACGTGCAGCCCGAAGTGCACACCGGCCTCTTCACTGGCAATCGCCGCCTCAGCCGGGTCCTTCAGGTCCCGCACGTGCTTGGCCGCTAGTGCCGTATTGGCGGCTGCCACCCCCTCGCAGTTCGGCATGGCGGCGAGAAATTCGCTGCACTGGGCCAGCGCCTGCGGATGCGAGTGAATGCGGCGAATGGAGTCCAGCGGTGCGTTGGCCACGCCAAGCAGGCAGTGGCGGACATCGACAATCTCCTCCCCCACCAGCGAAAGGTTGTAGCGCAGCAACAGGTCGTAGGCCTCGTAGACCGAACCGGCGGTCGTGTTCTCGATCGGCAACATGCCGCGGTCGACGTGCCCCTCGATTACGGCTTCGAGCATTGCCCGAAAGCTGGGATAGGCCTTGAGTCCCACCGCACGGCTCGTCACGCCAAAGTGCTGCAACACGGCCTGGTGGCCGTAGGCGCCCTCGGTGCCCTGGAAACCCACGCGCAGTTCGGTTTGGCCCGCGTCTGGATCGGCGTGCAGTTGATCGTGCTGACGGCGCACCGAGTCATCGAGAATCTCGCGGAAGATGCGCCGCACAAATGCCGGGTCCAGGCCGAGGCGCTCGCCCACCGCCGAACGGTGCTGCAGCAAGGCCGTCTCGCGGTCGGCATCGCGCACCGGGCCGTCGCCATCGGCTTTGACCCGGGCGATGTCTCGCGCCAGCCGGGCTCGCTCGCCGAGCGCCGACACGAGCACCGCATCAATGTCGTCGAGACTCTTTCGAAGTGCCGCCAAATCCTGACCGGTCATCACATCCCACCTTCAATAAAGACGAGTCTGAAGACCCGCCTCTACGTCTGCACCGCCCCTAAAAGAAAACCGCCGCCCCAGCGTGAACTGGGGCGGCGGTTTCAGGTCCTTGTGAACTGAACTTGCTACGTGCCGGACCTAAACGCCTCCCCTGGCGGCCGTAAAGCCGCCGGTGCAAAAAGGCGTAAACCGGAACGCGACGTTCACGGGGCGGATCATACCCTACTTCTTCATGACGTCGACGAGCGCCTGGCCCATGTCGGCCGGGCTCTTGACGACGCGGACGCCCGCTGCGGTGAGCGCGGCCATCTTCTCGGCGGCCGTGCCCTTGCCCCCGGCAATGATCGCGCCGGCATGGCCCATGCGACGGCCTTCCGGAGCCGTCTGGCCCGCAATGAAGGCCACGATCGGTTTCGTGAAGTTCAGCTTGATCCACGCCGCCGCTTCTTCCTCTGCCGACCCGCCGATTTCACCAATCATGATGACGGCGTCGGTCTCTGAATCCTTCTGGAACAGATCCAGCGCGTCGATGTGCGTGGTCCCGATCATCGGGTCGCCGCCGATGCCGATGCACGTACTCTGCCCGAGGCCCTGCCGGGTCAGCTGATCGATCGCCTCGTAGGTGAGCGTGCCACTCTTCGAGACGATGCCGATGCGGCCTTCCTTGCAAATGTTCGCCGGGATGATGCCAGCCTTGCCCTTGCCGGGCGAGATGATGCCCGGGCAGTTGGGGCCGATCAGGCGCGTCTGGGGAAAGTCCTTCAGGAAGGTCATGGCCTTCAGCATGTCGAGCACCGGAATGCCCTCGGTGATGCACACCGCCAAGCCAATGCCGGCGTCGGCCGCCTCCATGATCGCATCGGCCGCGAACGGGGGCGGCACGAAGATCACCGACGCGTTGGCGCCGGTTTCCCTCACGGCGTCGGCCACGGTGTTGAACACCGGCCAGCCCTCGTGAGTGGTCCCGCCCTTGCCCGGGGTCACGCCACCGACGACGTTCGTGTGGTACGCCGCTGCGGCCTTGGCGTGAAACGTGCCCTCACGTCCCGTGATGCCCTGGACGATCAACCGCGTGTTCTTGTCGAGTAGCACTGCCATTAGCGACCTCCCGCCGTCTTGCTAGCCAGGGCGACGACCTGGTCGGCCGCCTCGCCCATGGTGTCTGCGGTCGCAAAGTTCAGCCCGCTTTCGGCAAGCATCTTCTTTCCTTCCTCGACGTTGGTTCCCTTCATGCGGATCACGATCGGCACCGGCACGCCCAGTTCCTTGACGGCGGCAATGACACCCGCGGCGAGCACGTCGCAGCGCAGGATGCCGCCGAAGATGTTGATCAGCACGGCCTTCACGTTCTTGTCCGACATCAGGATCTTGAACGCGTTGCGAATCTGCTCGGCGTTGGCGCCGCCGCCGACGTCGAGGAAGTTGGCCGGCGAACCGCCCGCCAGCTTGATGATGTCCATGGTCGCCATGGCCAGGCCGGCGCCGTTGACCATGCAGCCGATGGTGCCATCGAGACGGATGTAGTTCAGCGAGAACTTCGAGGCCTCAACCTCCAGCGGATCCTCTTCGCTGGTGTCGCGCAGTTCGCGGATATCGGTGTGCCGATAGAGCGCGTTGTCGTCGAAGTTCATCTTGGCGTCAAGCGCCAGGAGGTCACCCGTCTTGGTGACGATCAACGGGTTGATCTCGAGGATGGACGCATCGGTCGCGAGGAACGCGGTGTAGAGCGCCAGCATCATTTTGACGCACTTTTTGAGGGAGTCTCCAGTGAGGCCGAGCGCGAAGCCAAGCTGCTGCGCCTGGAACGGCTGCAGGCCGACGCCGGGGTGGATAAAGACCTTGTGAATCTTCTCCGGCGACTCCTCGGCGATCTTCTCAATCTCGACGCCGCCCTCTTTGCTGACCATCAGGACGATGCGCTGCGACGAACGATCCACCACCAGACCGAGATAGAGCTCACGGTCGATGGCCAGGCCCTCTTCCACCAGCAGTCGCGAAATTTTCTGGCCGCTGGGACCCGTCTGGTAGGTTACCAGCGTCTTACCCAAGAGTTCGCGCCCAACAGTCTCGGCCTCTTCGCCTGACTTGGTGAGCTTGACGCCGCCGGCCTTGCCGCGGCCGCCAGCGTGGATTTGCGCCTTCACGACCGACACGGGCCCACCGAGGCGCTTGGCGATGTCATGAACTTCTTCGGGCGTGAACGCCACTTCCCCGCGGGGAACCGGGACGCCGTACTTGGAGAGGACAGCTTTAGCTTGGTACTCGTGGATTTTCATGTGGAGAGGAGTAGTTTATTACATTCCGGGTGTTAACATAAGGAGTTGGACACTTCCTCAATGACACTTCAGCAGGCATTTTCTT
>CAMBHC010000269.1 GCA_945866285.1 Candidatus Sulfopaludibacter sp. SbA3
ATGGCCGCCGGTCGAATGGCTGGCGGGCGAACACGACGTGGTCCACAGCCAGAGCCCCATGCTGATCCCGACGACCCAGGGCGCTCGGGTCGTGACGATCCACGACCTGGATTTCCTGCGGCACCCCGAGCAGATGGCGGCCGAGATTCGACGCGACTACCCGCGGTTGGCACGCTCCCATGCTGCGCGTGCCGACGCCATCGTCGTGTCGTCGCACTACGCGGCCGGCGAGGTGACCCGGGAGTTGGGGGTCAGCGCGTCGCGCGTGCACGTGTGCCCGCCGGGCCGGCCCGAGTGGGCGGCGGCAGTGGCGGCACGACAGGCGGCACGACGCGGCAAGACCATCCTCTTTCTGGGCACGCTGAACCTGCGCAAGAACGTCGGCACACTGCTCGACGCCTATGCCCGGCTCCGCGCCCAGGTGCCGGAGGCGCCCCGCCTGGTGCTGGCCGGTCACACCACTCCGGCCTCAGCACGGTGGGAAGCCCGCGCCAAGGAAGCACCGCTCGCCGGCCACGTAGAGATCACGGGCTACGTCGACACGGCGCGACGCATCGACTTGTTTGCGGATGCGCGCATGCTGGTCTTGCCGTCCTACGAGGAAGGCTTCGGTCTGCCGGTCCTCGAGGCGATGGCGTGCGGCATCCCAGTGGTGGTCTCGTCGCGCGGCTCATTGCCCGAAGTCGCCGGCGGCGCCGCGGCGCCGATCGATCCCGATGATGCCGAGGCGCTGGCGGCGCAGATGCGGGCTTTGCTGGATGACGCCACGGCCGATTCGGCGGCGCAGCGCGGACTGCGGCAAGCCTCGCACTACAGTTGGGCCGCGTGCGCGGCCGCGGCGCGGCGGGCGTACGCGTCGGCGATGGAGGTCCATGCGCATCGCCGTTGACGCGCGCGAGCTCTGCGGCCGGCCGACCGGCGTGGGCCGGTATCTCGGCGAGTTGCTCGCCGCATGGGCGGCCGATGCCGGCGCCATGCGCCACGAGTGGACGCTCTACGCGCATACGCAGCCCCAGCTCCCCTCGTCCTGGCAATCCGCGGTGCACGTGGTCGCGGGCAGCGGCGGGTCGGCGTGGGAGCAATGGGCGTTCCCGCGGGCCCTGGGCTTGCAACGGCCTGACGTGGTGTTTGCGCCGGCCTATTCTGCTCCGCTGACCGCGCCCGCCCCGGTGGTGCTGACGGTCCACGACGTCTCGTTCTACGCGCATCCGGAATGGTTCTCGTTCCGGGAGGGCGCACGGCGGCGGCTGCTCACCGGGTGGTCGGCCCGCCGTGCCCGGACGGTGATCACCGACACGGTGTTCTCACAGGGAGAGATCGCACGCCACCTCGGCCTGCCGGAGTCGCGAGTCGAGGTTATTCCGCTCGGCATGCGGCGTCCGGTGGTGCCGCCGCCCGAGGCATCGGCATCGCCGAGAGAACCAATCGTGCTATACGTTGGCTCGGTGTTCGAACGACGAAGGGTTGATCAATTGATTGCGGCATTCGATGCGGTGGCGGAGCAGGTGCCCGCGGCGCAACTGGAAGTCGTCGGCGAAAACCGGACCCGGCACCCTCACCGTGACCTTGAGGCGCTACGCCGGCAGTCGCGCCATCGCGACCGCATCCACCTGCGCGCCTACGTCGACGAAGCCACGCTGGCCGACTTGTATGCCCGTGCCTCCGCCTTCGCGTTTCTGTCTGAATATGAAGGCTTCGGCCTGACGCCGCTCGAGGCCTTGGCGGCGGGAGTGCCGCCGGTGCTGCTCGACACACCGGTCGCCCGGGAGACCGCCGGTGCGGCCGCCCGGTACGTTGACGCCAACGCCGGCCACCAGGCGATTGCCGACGCCCTGGTCGCCGTGCTCACGGACCAGGACGTGCGGCGCGGCATTCTCGACCACGCGCCGGCGGTGCTGTCGCAATACGATTGGCAGGCGACGGCCGCGCGGACGCTGGCCGCCCTCGAAGGGGCGGCTGTTGGCCGATAACCGTTCGACCCTCGCCATCATCATTGTCACCTACAACTCGGCGACCGAAATCGGGCCGTGCCTCGACTCGCTGGTTGGCCACACCGAGCCGTTTCCCACGACCATCACGGTGGTCGACAACGCCTCGAGCGACGGGACCGCCGGCATGGTCCGCGACCGGTGGCCCAGCGTGCAGGTGATCGAGTCGCCGACCAACGCCGGCTTTTCGCGCGCCAACAACCTCGGCATCCGCGCCACCGGGGGCGACTACGTGTTGCTGCTGAACCCGGACACCGTGGCGCCACCGGGGGCGATCCAGACGCTGGTGCGTGGCTTGGCGGCACATCCTGACGCCGCCATCGCCGGGGCCCGGCTGCTCAGCGAGCACGGCTTTCCGGAACTGTCGTGGGGCGATCCGATTGGGCCGTGGAACGAACTCAAGCGCAAGGTCTTCTCGACCCTCTACCACCGCAAGATCCGCAGCATCGTCCGCAAGGTCGACCAGCTGAGCCGCCAGGCCCGCGAGGTGTCGTGGGTCAGCGGTGCGTGCATGGTGATTCGCCGGCCCGATCTTGAAGCCGTCGGCCTGCTCGACGAACGCTTCTTCATGTATACCGAAGACGTGGACCTGTGTATCGCCATGACCAAGCGTGGCCGCACGGTGCTGTACGTCGCCGGGGCCGAACTGCTGCACTATCGCGGGCGCTCGGCCGCCCGTAATCCCGCCACCGAGCAGCTGTACCGCCGGAGCCAGGTCGCCTATTACGAGAAGCATCTGCCGCACTGGGCGGGACTGCTCCGCACGTACCTGAAGCTCACCGGCAAGTCGCTCGCGGACTGACGATGCGCATTGCCATTGACGCCCGGAAGCTGCGCGATTTCGGCATCGGCACCTACATCCGCAATATCCTGATCGAGCTGTCGCGTCTCGACCAGGCCACCGAGTACGTGGTGCTGTGCCGCCCCGACGACCTGGAGTCCGGCGAGGTGCTGGGCCGTAACTTCCGGATGGTGCCCGAGACGGCGCCGACATATTCGGTTGCCGAGCAGATCAGGATCCCGCTGGCGCTCGCCCGCGAGCGCGTGACGGTGGTGCACGAGCCACATTACGTGCTGCCGCCCGCCATCCGCTGCCGGTCGGTGGTGACCATTCACGACTGCATCCATTTGATGTTTCCGCAGTACCTGCCCAGCAGGCTGGCGTATTTCTACGCGAAGGGATCGATGTGGAGCGCGACGCGGAAGGCCGATCGCGTCCTGACCGTGTCGGAAACCTCGAAACGCGACATCCTGCGCTTCTTTGACATCCCGCCGGAGAAGGTGGAAGTCATCTACAACGCCATCGACGAGCGGTTCCTCGGTCCCGCCGACGAGAAGCGTATGGACTTGACGCGGCAGCGCTACCAGCTCGATCACCCGTTCGTGCTCTACGTCGGCAACATCAAGCCGCACAAGAATCTCGGTCGGCTGGTCGAGGCCTTCGCAATCGCGCGGCGCACGGGCCCGGACAACCTGAAGCTGATCATCATCGGCGACGAGTTGTCGAAGTATCCGGTGCTGCGACAGTCGGTGCACCGCCATAAGCTCGACAAGCATGTGCGGTTCCTCGGCTTCCAGCCGCAGGAGACGCTGGCCGCCTTCTATCGGCTGGCCCGCGCGTTCGTGTTCCCGTCGCTCTACGAGGGCTTTGGGCTGCCGCCGCTCGAAGCGATGGCGTGCGGCACGCCCGTCGTGACGTCAAACGTGTCGTCGCTGCCGGAAGTCTGTGGCGACGCGGCACTGCTGGTGGACCCGCACGACTCGGACGCCATTGCCGGCGCGATCGTCCGCGCCGTCACCGACGAGCCACTGCGCGCGGACATGATCGCCAAGGGCCTGGCGCGCGCCCGCGATTTTTCCTGGAAGCAGAGCGTCGGCCAGATTCATCAGATCTACATGGATGTGGCGAACCGGTAGGCGCGCCTGAGGCGCGTGGGGCGACCGCGGCGGTCGTCGGGCTCGGGGTTCGCCCGTCGTGGGGCTCGCGGCTCGCGCCGCTCGTAGGGACCAATACTTCAGCAGGCGTAATCCGGGGACTCGTGAGAAGTCTTTCAGGTTCCTGGTCACCAGCGGTGCATCGTCCAGCGTCGCCGCGGTAGCAATCAACAGGTCCATCGCCGCCACCGGCCGACCGCCACGCGTGGTGGCGGCCAGGAGGCGCGCATAGTGCGGAGCGAAGCGCTGGTCGGGGTACACGACCTGAAGCCCGGACAGCAGTTCGTCCAGCGCTTCATGCTCCCGCAAGGTCTGTCGCGAGAGTTCGGCTCCGGCGCGAAGTTCACACACGACGTGGACTGACACCGCGAGGACCTCGTTCGGGTCGAACGATTCGATCAGATCGAGCGCCTCACCGGGTCTGGCCCTCGCGACCTCGCGATGCAGATCGATCAGGAACGAGGTATCGAGATGGATCACAGCTTCACGGCTCGCACCGGCGACCGCTTGCGCGACTGCACCTGCCGCTCGATAGCATCAATCGATTCTGGACTG
>CAMBHC010000270.1 GCA_945866285.1 Candidatus Sulfopaludibacter sp. SbA3
TAGAGGAGTCATGCCGCACATGATCCAATCGCTGTGCCACGGTCGTCTTCACGGCCGAATGACTGTAAGTGATTGCGTCGACGTGACCGACGTCGGCGGGGGGCCTCGCGCCAGAGATAGAGTTGGAAGAAACAGCAACGCCGGAGCGAGTGGTTTGTGGCAGTTGCTGCTGCCCCGGTGAACCCCCGTGATATCTGCGGCTGTGGTGAATCCCGTGAAATCTGCGGCTGTGGTGAATCTCGTGAAATCCGCGGCTGTAGTGAATCCGGCGTGAAGGCTGCGGCTGCGATGAGTCCCGCGAAATCTGCGGCTGCGGTGAATCCCGTGAAATCTGCGGCTGTCATGAATCCGGCGCGAAATCTGCGGCTGTGATGAACCCCGTGAAATCCTCGGCTGCGGTGAATCCGGCGTGAAAGCGGCGGCTGCGGTGAATCTCGTGAAATCTGCGGCTGTGATGAACTCCGTGGAATCTGCGGCTGTGGTGAATCTCGTGAAATCCGCGGCTGTAGTGAATCCGGCGTGAAAGCTGCGGCTGCGGTGGATCAGCGTGAAATCTGCGGCTGTGATGAGTCCCGTGAAAGCTGCGGCTGCGATGAGTCCCGCGAAATCTGCGGCCGTGATGAACCTCGTGAAATCCGCGGCTGTGGTGAATCTCCGTGAAAGCTGCGGCTGCGATGAATCGGCGTGAAATCTGCGGCTGTGGTGAATCTCGTGAAATCTGCGGCTGTCTAGTGGGAAGGGAATCTGCGTTGAAACCTGCGGCTGTCTATCTGCGGCCCCAGTCGTAGTGCCCCGCCGCCCGCTGGATCACTGCCGTTACGTCTTCGGCGAGCAAGAAGCCGTCTTCGACCAACGCCACGGCGGCAAGCGAGATGCGGCCGACATAGTCTTCTCGGCTCGGATAGCGTTCGGCAATCGACCTGCGACTATCGCCCGTTCGTTCGCGATCGGCGCGCGTCTTGGGCAGTGGCAGGTACGAGCCAATTTCACTCGCCAGCCGGTCAGGCGCACCAATCTCCGGCCGTCGGTAGTTCCAGCCGGTGTGTGTCGCCAGCGGCACAGCGATCTCTGGCAACCGGATGCCGGCGCGATCGTTGCCCGCCTCGTCGACTGCCGGCACGAGTCCGACAAAAGCCTTGCCGATCTTCGGCGGCTCGATCGTGACGATGCCCTTGGACCAGTCCGGACCGAAATCTAACCGGTACGTCGTCATTGGCGACTTCGGCCGCTGATAGCCGGGGATCGTCGGCCAGCCAGACGCGGTGACCGTCGTGAGCGTGCCGTCACTGAGCAGGGGATAGCGGCTCGCCGGCGGCTCAACCCCTTCGGCGATCCACCGATCGAGCGCGCGGAACAGTGCTCGGATCACCGGCGTGTAGACCAGCGTGTTCATGTCGGCGCGGCCGACGAAGTCGCGATCCGCGTACGGCGCCGGAGGAAAAGCGCCGACGATGTGTGGGGCGGAGGCGATGAAGTAGATGCGGCTGGTCGGTGGCGGCGCGATGTCGCGTGTCCCCGTCACATCCGTGTGGATCAACGAGCCGGCGCGATTGAAGTACTCGGAGTCGGTGAGCAGGTGGAAAAACTTGGGCACGGTGTTGCTGCGGGTAGCGCGACGCAACACGCCGTCGGTGACGCCGGTCTCGGGATCGGTCTGGTCGGCATCGGTGAATGGGAACATGTCCACCGGGTAGAGGATGTTGAAGTGCTGCAGCTGGTCGCGCGACTGTTGACCAAAGCGGTGGTTGAACGAGCCGCGGCCGGCGCCGCCGACCTGGTCGAACACACCATCAAACACGATGCGTCCTCGTTCGTCTTCGTTGAAGCCCTCGTAGACGAAGTGGCGCAGGAAGCGGCCGGTCTGCGAGACACCCCAGCCGATGGCGCGTGTGATGCCAGGCAACGGATTACCTTCGGCGGCGCTGGCGTGCTTGAAGAAGCTGACGATGTCGCGGGTGCCGGCGAGACCAACGCCAATCACGCGCGGGTCGCGGGCGCGGTAGATCACGTCGTAGATCAGCCCCGCCTCGAAGCCACGGTCGAGCGTGACCGTAGCGGGGCCGGTGAAGCGCCAGGTGCTGCGCGTGATCTCCCTCGGCGTATCGGTGGGTAGCGTCCGCATGATCAGGCGGTGCTCGGCGCTGGCCGGAGCGACGACCGGATACGCCAGGTGGCCGCGGTCGGCCACCGACGCGCTGGTCGCGTTCGCGCCCGGGATGAAGTTGCCACGCACCCAGCCCGTGATGGGTTGGCCGTTGTTGGTGGCGATGGGGATCGCCATCCGCATGCGGCCTTCAGGCACGTCCCATTGCCATCCCATCCAGAGCAGTGAGAAACCTTGCTGCATCAGCGCGCCGTTGCCGAATTCGGCTGCCGTGGTCGGGTCTGTTGAATTGGCGGCGTCCTGGTAGGCGGAAAGAATGCGCTTGGTGCCGCGATTGCCTGCTTCGTAAAACAGCCGGCCGTTGCCGCGCGAGGGGTCGACGGGCTTCAGGAGATAGAAGTCGGCGGAGAACTCAACGAGGCCTTGCGCGTTCCTCGGCGCGAGCGTCAGATCGACGATGCCCAGGTTCTGCGGAAGGGCAGGGTCGAGCGCGAAGTGGACCGTGCCGATCAGCTTCTCGTACGGCCCCGCCGCGCCGAACGGCTTGCCGTTGAGCACCGTCTCGCGCCGGTCGATCTGCAGTCGGGTGACGCCCGCTTCGGCGGCGCCGAAGGTCACCAGGGTGACGAGGAGGACGGCGAGCAGGCGTGTGACCATGCTGGGACTATAACCCCAGCCAGTTCCTGAGGGCATCGTCCACCACATGCGACGTGGCCTCGTCACAGCGCCCGACTGCGCGAACGATGCTGGTGCGCGGGACGCTGACGATCTTATCCACCATCACCTGGGATGCCGCCTTCAGGCCGGTGCGCTCACCCGGCGGCACGTTGACCCGGAAGAGCGGCGCATCGATGCAGGCCGTAGTGATCGGACAGATGGTCACGCTGGCGTGGGTGGGATTGAACGAGTCGGCCTGAACGACGAGTGCGGGCCTGGGCTTACCGGTGTAGGCACCGCGGGCCGAGACAATGATAACCGCGCCGCGGGTTATTTCCACCCGCGGGAATCCCCGGCGTGCTCGATGAAGTCGAGCGTCAGATGGTCGGCGTCCTGGGCGCTGGCCAGCAGCGACTGGCGGCGCGCTTCCGCGTGTGGGTCGACGATGGGGCCTGCCAGGTGAGCTTCGAGGATGGCGCGCGCGACCTCGCTCCGGCTGCGCCGCGATCGGCGAGCCTCGCGGGCGAGCCGTCGCTCCAGCTCAGGAGTGAGCCTGACGGTCACGACCGCGGAGACATTGGTGGATTCCGGCACGGTGTATACAGTATACATCTATGGTCTGATGCGGATCGCGCCCTGCGCATATTAGATGCGCGGCCCGCGGACATCGGTGCGCGGATCGGCACACATTTCACACACCCGATTCACGGAGTCGAAGCCCAGCATCTCGACCTGCGGCGTCAGGTAGGCGTCCTTCACGGGTTCTGACCGCAACAGGTCGGTGCTCAGGTACTTCTTGTTGCTGTCGCAGAGCACCGTGACGACGATGGCGCCGGGACCCAGATCCTGTTGCACGCGGAGCGCGCCGATGACATTGGCGCCTGACGAGATGCCTACCGCGAGCCCGTGCTGGGCGAGTAGTTGCGCCATCAGGATGGCATCGCCATCGTTGGCCTGCACTACATGGTCCAGCTCGTCGAAGTGGACGATGGGCGGCACGAACTCGTCGGAGATGCCCTGGATGCGGTGGTGGCCAATCTTGCGGCCCGCGGTCAGGGTCGGCGACTCGGCCGGCTCCAGCGGATGCACGCGGACCGAGGCCTTCTTCGACTTCAGGTAGCGTCCGACGCCCATCACCGTACCGCCCGTGCCCACACCCGCGATGAACGCGTCAGGACTCATCCCTTGTCCCTGCAACTGCAGCCAGATCTCGGGACCGGTGCCGGTGAAGTGGGCATCGATGTTGGCCTCGTTGGAAAACTGGTGCGGCAAGAAGGTGCGCGAGTTGGCGTCCTTCATCGCATCGGCCCGGGCGATGGACCCGAGAAAGCCGCCATCGGCTTTGCTGACGAGCACGACCGACGCGCCGAAGCTGGAGATCAACGCAATCCGCTCGCTGCTCATCCAGTCGGGCATGAACACCGTCACCGGGTGTCCAAGCGCCCGGCCGATTGCGGCAAACGAGATCCCGGTGTTGCCGCTCGTCGCTTCGGCAAGGGGGTCGCCAGGCGCGATGGCGCCGGTCTGGTAGGCGCGCTGCAGGATGTGCAGCGCCATGCGGTCCTTGATGCTGCCGGTCAGGTTGAGTGGCTCGTACTTGGCGTAAATGGTGCGCGGCGTGCCGTTGACCCGGAACGCCAGCGAGAGCAGCGGCGTGTTGCCGATCAGCCGCCGCATGGAGTGGAAGTGGCGCGTGAGGCCAGGGT
>CAMBHC010000271.1 GCA_945866285.1 Candidatus Sulfopaludibacter sp. SbA3
AGTCGTCGGAGGTCTGTGCAGCGGCGTGACTCGCCGCACACGCCACGACGACCATGGCAAACAGGCACCGCCTGACCACCGACCGCATCACAGCCATCCCGCGCGGATCAGAAGACAACTTGCAACCTCACCAGGCCGGCCCAGTAGGCCGCGACACCCGTGTTGGGTGCGCGCGAGACATCATCAAGCGTCTCGTGAATGGCGTTGGTGACCACCCGCACCCAGCGAATGGGCATCCAACTGACGCCAAATGTCCAGGTGCGATCCGAGTTCGGCACCTGGTGGTCGGCTCGAGGGTTGGTGAAGGCGGTGCCTGCCTTGCTCGCGCTGCTCAGCTCGAGCTCGTCGAAGCGCACGCCGAGTTCGACCGCGCCAATGCCACCGCCAAACAAGGGCTTCCGCGGATTGATGTTGTCGTCCTTGTCCTCGCCGGTGATGAACCAGGTGCCGCTCACGTACCAGCCGGTCGAGAGGAAGTCGGACAGGTCCGCGTTGCGGTTGCTCTGACCGAGGCGCTGTTCGCGCGCCTGCATCCACTCGGCTTTCAGGCCGGTCGGTCCTGGCGTCCAGTCGAACTGCGCGCCGATGCGCTGGCGCCGGCCCTTGACGTAAACCCGCTTGAAGACATCCGAGCCAAACACCGATTCGCCCTTTAAGCTGTTGAGCCCTTCCGGAACAGAGGCGTTGGTGTAGGCGACACCGAAATTGGCACTCTTGAGCTTGTCGGGCACGGGCAGCAGCCGGAACAGATCACCGGTGACGCGGCCGGCAAACGATGGCCCGACGTCGGCGAGGTCCTCACCTTCGACCGCGAAACGCTCTTTCTCCAGCACCGCATTCGCGCCGTCGTCATCAAAGACGCCGACTTCATAGCCGAGGCGTCCCAGTTCGCCATAGACCATCGCGCCCCGATCGCGAGCCGGAGCGATCGCCGTCGAGATCAAGCTGCGGTAGGCGAAGTCGGTCTCCGTCGGACCCGTGTTCTGCTCGAGACCGAACGGCATCTTGAACCGGCCGGCCTTGATGCGGAAGGCATCGTAGGTCTTCCAGGCCAGGTAGACGTCCTTCCAGTCACCGAACTGCGCTTCGCGATCGACCTCGCGTTCGATCTCGTAGCTGAAATGCCTGGTGACGTCACCCTGGAGGCCGATGCGGGCCGTGCGGAAGTCAAACGTGTCCTCGTCGACTCCAGGATTGAACTGGCGCCAATCGAGCTGCAGCCGGCCGCGGATCCCGACCGTGATGTCTTCACCGAAGACGATTGTCGGCCGGTCGTCCCACACCAGGCCGCGCTTGTCCTTGTCCTGGTGCTGGGCTGCGGCGCTGGCGGCACCGGCGGCCAGGAACACGGCCGTCAACAGAATCTTCCTCATGCGATGCGGTCTCCCGGAAGGTGCGCGGCGGCCGCGCCGGCGCGCGCGCTGAGTGCTTGATACGCCAGGTTGAGCTGTTTGACCAGTGCCGGCTGGTGCACAACCACTGAGACCTCGCGACGGAAGTCGAGGCTTAATGTCGACAGCGCCGTGCTGCCCAGGATGGCGCATTGCTCATCGATGATCATCATCTTGCCGTGCGGCTCGATTGGGCCCATCGGGTGGCGGCCGATCACGGAGACCGTGATGCCTTCGTCGCGGCGCTCGCGCAGCAGTCCCACCAGGTCAGGGTCCGAGAGCTTGTGGTCGAGGATGCGGATGCTGTGCCGGGCGCCGGCGATCAGCGCGCGGATCTCGGCGCGCGAACGCTCGGGACCAATGATCAGCCGGCGACTGATGGACCGGCGCGACGGCAACGGGACACCGGTGGAGTCAGCACGAAACAGCGCGAGCAGTCCCGACACCACTGATTTGTCTTCCGTGATCAGCACCGCATCCCAGGTCCGCGAAAAGCACTTCCGAGTCGGATTGAGCGTGGTGACGATGGCCGTCGCCTCGTCTGCCACCAGGTACTTGGCGTGGTACTTCACGACGGGGTCGCCGTAGCGAGTCACGACGGCGCCCATTTCTTCGAGGGCGCCCCATAACTTCTTGAGGCGCTTCTTGCCGCCCTTGGCACGCTTGGTGAGAATCGCCTCGACTTCGCACCCGCGCTCGAGGGCGCCGGCCAGCGCGTCCAGCACCGAGAAGTCGTCGCAGCGGAACAGCGACAGCACGATGCGGCGCCTGGCGCTGCCGATCACGCGCAGCAAGGCGGCCTTCCGTTCGGCCGCGTCGAGAATCAGTGTTTCCTTGCCGGTGACCGCGACCTTGCGGACCGGCGGTCTGGCGCGCCGCTTACGCGCGCTTGGGAGGCGACCAGGAGACATTCTTGATACCCTTCTTGCCATCGCCCAACAACTGGCCGCCGAGATCTTCAAGCGAGTCGGTCAGCTTGAGCGTGGTGAGGTACTTAGCGGTCGCCTCGTCACCCTGCGAAACCTCGCGGGGCTCAAAGAAGATGCCGTTGACCGCAAACACGCGATGGACATGCGCTCTCGGGAAATCACGACAGTCCGAGATGATCTCCACCAGCATCGTGCGCGGCCGCGCCGAGCTGAAGTGGTTGAGGATCGGGATCATCGCGCATAGGAACAACGTGCCCAGGCCCGCCACCGCCAGTGCACCCAGGCCGGCCGCCATGCCCAGTGCCATCAGGATGAACAAGATGGTGATGTCGCGGGCGTCCTCGACCGGGGTGCGGAAGCGAATTATGCTGGCGGCGCCGGCAATGCCGAAGGCCCGCGCCACCGAGTTGCCGATGATGATCATCATCAGCGCGCCGGCTATGCACAGCAGCACTTGCGCCTGGTCGAGCACCGGGTTGGCATCGCGCTCGTGGCGATACTGCCGGTGAACAACGGTGACCAGCGTGCCGATCACCGCCGAGGCAATCAGCTTGGCCAGCTCGAACATCGGGTTCGCCATGCCGTTGCTGGCGACGGTGGGTGCCGCATTACCCGGGAACGAACTGCCGGTCAGCAGCGTGTTCTCGAGGCCCAGGTCCGGCCAGGTCACGCCCACGCCCACCAACGCGAGCCCGGCCACCGCCACCGCCACGCCCGTCCACACCCGATTCCACGGGATCGACTGCGCCTTGGCTTCGACCAGCGTGTCGACGATCTCGAGCACGTTGGTGAGCAGTGACATCTCAAGCAGGTTGCGCACCAGCGGATTGGGCGAGACCAGGGTGAACCGCCGGTTCAGACGCTGCGCCGACGTATGGCCGCGCACCAGGGCGCGAATGCCCGCGCTGTCGGCGTTCGGCACGCTGCGCAGGTCGATCACGACGTGTTCGCAGCCCGACTTGAACACGTCCTGAATGCGGCGCTCGAGTTCCTCGGCTGGGCCACCCGCGACCAGGGGTTCCTGCGGCGATAGCAGCATGCGATTCGACTTGGCGTGGAAATTAGGAGTGGTCATTAGGCTCTGGCAAGGGGTGCGGAACAGTACCACGGATGGGACGATGCTGAAAGGGCCGATGCCCGTTACCATACGGAGATGATCCGTCTTCTCTCAACCGTTCTCGTGACCCTCGCGGCCACCCTGTCGTTGTCGGCCCAGCGTCCTGCGCCCGCCCCGGTCCCCGCGCCCGCTGACGTGGCCAAGCCGCCCGCCGATGCGGCCACGACCGCGTCGGGGCTGGCATCCAAAGTCCTGACGCCCGGCAAGGGCACCAGCAAGCCGGGTCCAACGGACCTGGTGACCGTGCGTTATACCGGCTGGACGACCGACGGAAAGATGTTCGACAGTTCGCTGTCCCAGCCAGCGCCGGTCACCTTCCCACTCAACCGCCTGATCAAGGGTTGGGGCGAAGGCCTGCAGTTGATGGTGGCAGGCGAGAAGCGCCGCTTCTGGATTCCCCAGAACCTCGCCTACAACGGCCAGCCGGCACGGCCTGCCGGCATGCTCGTGTTCGACGTGGAACTGGTGGAGTTCGCGGTCGCGCCTGGCGCGCCGCCACCGGACGTGGCCGGACCGCCCGCCGACGCGAAGAAGACCGCGTCTGGCATCGCCTATAGGTCACTCCGACCAGGCAAGGGTGGACAGACGCCGGTCAAGAGCAGCTTCGTGACCGTGAACTACACGGGCTGGACCACCGACGGGAAGATGTTCGACACCTCGCTCGACAAGGCCCCCGCCACCTTCGGACTTGGTGAAGTCATCGAAGGGTGGACCGAAGGCGTCCAGTTGATGACCGTCGGCGAGAGAATGCGATTCTGGATTCCCGAGCGGTTGGCCTACAAGGGCCGCGAGCCGAAGGGCATGCTGGTGTTCGACGTCGAACTGATCGCCATCAAGTAGGCCGATGTTCAGGGGTGCCTGGGGTCGGCCCAGGCATTTTTGCCCGCTTTTTCTCGCCGTTTCGTGTTCCAAAAGAGGAACCCAGTTGCAAAACGGCACAAAGGCCAGCTAAGCAGCTGATTACAAGTAGTTTAGGTGGCCTTGTTAAGGCGTAATTACCGCGCATAATGAGCCATGACGGG
>CAMBHC010000272.1 GCA_945866285.1 Candidatus Sulfopaludibacter sp. SbA3
CCGTCGCTTCTGTTACAACTCGCGGAGCGCCGTTGGAATCGGCAGGCGCGCGGCGCGCACGGCCGGGAACAGTCCGCCGATCAGCCCCATCAGCAGCGCGTAGATCAACCCCAGCCCCAGCAACTGCGGCGTCACCTGGAACGCGAACGCCACCTGGCTGAAGGTGGCGAAGTTAATGGTCGAGGTCTGGTAACCGTTGAACCCGAGATAGGCGCCGGCACCACCGATGGCGCCGCCGATGGCCGCGAGGGCTAACGACTCGGCCAGCACCGACACCACCACCGACGTGGTGTTGAAGCCCAGCGCGCGCAGCGTTGCGATCTCGCGCGACCGCGTCGACACCGCTGTATACATCGTCAGGATGGCGCCGAACACGGCGCCGATGCCCATCAAAGCGGCAATGCCGAAGCCGACGCCCTGGATCAGGCCGCTGAGCGCCCGCGACTGCTGCGCGTAGTAGTCGGCCTCGCGCCGCACCTGCACGTTGACCTGCGGGTTGGCCGTCAGCCAGTCGCGGAAGGTGTTGAAGCTATCGCTCGAGTCGAGCTGCGCCAGCACCGTCTGGTAGCTGTTGCCCCGGCGATACGCCCCCTGCAGGACGCGTGAGTCGCACCAGATTTCGGTTTCGCTGACGGCGCCGTCGGATTCGAAAATACCGACCACTTTCCACGTGTTTTGTCCCGACTTGAACTCGTTGCCGACCGTGAGCCCGGCGAACTGTCCGCTTGCGCCGCGCCCGACGACGATCTCGTTGGTGCCGAACTCGAGCATGCGGCCCTCCACGATCGAGGCCTCGCCGCGCACGGCCATCGCGGTCTGCTCAATGCCGCGCATCGGCACGTTGGCCGAGGTGTTGGTCGACTTCTTCGGGATGTCGATGATCACGTAGAGCTCGGCCGACGCCGTGGCGGTCTGGCCGTCGCGCCGCAGGCCCGGCGCCTGCTTGATGACGTCCACCTCCGTGCCTGACAGGCCGCTGGTCATCTCGCTGTCGGCGCCGCTGCGCATCACGATGGCACGCGATGGCGACCCTGACTGCTGCATCGCCGCCGAGAAGCCCGCGGCGATCGACAGCACCGACACCAGCACGATGACGACACCGGCAATGCCGATGATGGCGACCCCGGACGATCCGAGGCGGCGGGGGATGGTGCGCAGGTTGAGCGCCGTGACCGCGATGGTCTGGCTGATCCAGTTGAACATGGTCAGGCTCTCCTCAAGGCGTCGGTGATCTTCAGGTTCATGGCATTCATCGCCGGCAGGGCGCCGGCCAGCAGGCCCAGGCCGACGACCAGCGCGCTGCCAAGAACCACGTCGCGAGTCGGGAGGACAAAGATCGGCAGCATGCCGCCGGTGGGGTCACCCTGTTGCACGATCGCCCACGCCGTGAGCAAGCCGAGGCCGCCGCCGATCACCGCGATCAACAGCGACTCGCTCAACACCAGCACGAGGATCGAGGCATTCGAGAAGCCGAGCGTCTTCAACACCCCGACCTCGCTGGTGCGCTCGCGCACCGATTGGGCCATGGTGTTGGCGGCCACCAAAATCATGGTGAACAGCACCGCAATGGTGATCGAGATCATGATGGCGCCGATGTCGCCGACCTGCTTGGCGAATCCCTCAACGAAGCCCTTCTCCGTGGTGGTCTTGGTCTCCGCTGACGAGTTGGCGAACATGTCGTCAAACTTCGCGCCCATCTGCTGGGCCGCGCCCGGGTCGCCGATCTTGACGATGTACCAGCCCACCAGGCCCTCGCCGCCGCGACGATTCTCATCGAGGTAGTCGTAACGAAAGAAGAACTGCGTCTTGTCGACGCCGGCGTCGCCGTCGTACAGGCCGGCGATGTTGAACTCCCACACCTGGCCTTGCTTGGGTTGCCAGATGGTGCCGACAATTGGAATGCGATCGCCGACCTTCCAGCCAAAGCGCTCGGCCAAATCAACTCCGACCATCACGCCTTGCCGGTCGGCCAGCCAGGCCTTCATCTGCTCGGGCGGAACCTTGTATTCCGGATAGAGCTTCATGAACGGCTCGGGCTCCACCGCGATCTGCGCGAAGAAGTTGGCCGGGTCCTGGTAGACGCCGCCGAACCACGTGTTGTGCGTGGCCATGGTCACGCCCTCGGTGGTGTTGAGCCGCGCCAGGTACGACACCGGCAGCGGCATGATCAGGCTGACCTTGTGAATCAGCACCAGCCGGTCGATACCGGCGATCTCGACACCGAACGAGAACGCGCCGCGAATCGTCATCAGCAGGCCGAACAGCAGGAAGGCGACGAAGATCGACAGCAACGTGAAGATGGTGCGGACCTTCTTGCGCCACAGGCTGCTCCAGAGCAGCGGCAGGAACTTCATGCGTGCACTCCCTCCAGCAGCACGCCCTTCTCGAGATGCAGCGTGCGCTTGGCGCGCTCGGCGGCGCGCGGGTCGTGCGTCACCATCACGATGGTCTTGCCGTGATCGCGGTTGAGCGCCTGCAGCAGATCGAGAATCTCGTCGCCGGCCTTGCGGTCGAGGTCGCCGGTCGGCTCATCCGCGAGCAGCAGCGTGGGGTCGGTGACGATCGCGCGGGCAATGCCGACGCGCTGTTCCTGGCCACCGGACAGCTGCCGCGGGTAGTGCTTGGCGCGGTCCGCCAGTCCCACCACCGTTAGCGCGATGTCGACGCGCTTCTTCCGCTCCGCCTTCGACAGGTTGGTCAGCAGCAGCGGCAGGTCGACGTTGCGCTCGGCGGTCAACACCGGCAGCAGGTTATAGAGCTGGAAGACGAAGCCGATGTGGTGCGACCGCCAACGCGACAACTGGCTGCCAGACAGGCTGGCGATGTTCGTGCCGCCAATGTCGATGCTGCCGGCCGACGGCTGGTCGAGACCACCCATCAGGTTGAGCAGGGAGGTCTTGCCCGACCCCGAGGGTCCCATCAAGGCGAGGAAATCACCCTTGGGAATCTCCAGGTTCACGCCCTTGAGCACGTCGATGCGCTCGCTGCCGCGGGTGAAGTACTTGTGAACGCCGTTGACCTTGACCAGTGCTTCCATGTCGGACTCCCTAAAACCCCTAAACGCCGGCACTGAAGTGCCGGCCTCCTGGCACTACTTGACGATGATCTGAACGCCCTCGGCGAGTTCGGGTGGCGGCGAAATTACAACGCGATCGCCGCCCTTCAACCCGGCCGTGACCTCGATGCGATCGCCGTCGGTGCCGCCGGTCTTGATGGCGCGCCGTTCGACGGTGGTCTGCTGCACAAGATACACGTAGGTGTTGCCGTTCTCGGTCTTCACCGCGGCCTTGGGCACCAGCGTCACCGCCTGGGCGGTCACCGGCGCCGCGGCATCGGCCTCGCGCAGGAACGTGACCTTCACGCCCATGTCGGGCAGAATGCGCGGGTCGAGCGCGGTGAACCCGATGCGCACCAGCACTGTGGCCTTCTGCCGATCCGCCGTCGGCACCACCGCAATCACCTTCGCGGGAATCTGCCAGTCCGGATAAGCGTCGAGCACCGCTGTCACCGGCTGCCCGGCACTCACGCGGTTGATGTAGCTCTCGTTGACATCGACTTCGATCTCGAGTGATCGCATGTCGACGATGGTGCTGATGCCGGTGCGGGTAAAGCCGCCGCCGGCCGAGACCGGTGACACCATCTCGCCGGGCTGCGCGTCTTTCGACAGCGCCACGCCGCTGAACGGCGCGCGAATCACCATGTCGTCGATCGCCGTCTGCTGCAACGCTACCTGGCTTTGCGCCACCGTGACCTGCTCACGCACCGAGCTGATGCGCGCGCTCAACGAGTTGACCTCGGCCTGGGCCTGGTCGATGGCCGACGGCGTCGTCAGGCCATCCTTCATCAGCCGTTCCTGGCGCTGCAGATTGATGCGCGCCTCGGCCAGCCGGACTTCAATTTCTGGAACCGCCAGGCGGGTCGCCTGCAACTGCGCGCGTGCCAGGGTGATCCCAGCCTGCAGCGTGGAGTCGTCCAGCCGCGCCAGCACCTGGCCCTCGCGGACTGCCATGCCTTCTTCGACGTTGACCTCGATCACCTTGCCGGTGACCTTCGACGAGACCGTCGCGCGACGCCGCGCGGTGACGTAGCCCGACGCGTTGAGGACCGAGGCCTGGGTGCCTGCCGCGCGTTCGGTCACCGCGACCACTTCGACCTCGACCGGTCGCTCGCGGTTGAGCCAATACCAGGCGCCGCCACCGGCGCCGCCCAGGATCAGCAGCAACACGACCCATTTCACCGAGCGGCCCCCGCTCGTGTTCAGCGGTTCGCGCTCGATGCGCAGGGCAGACAAGTCATTCATCGAATCAGTCACGGTGTGGCTTCCCTTGGAAACCTGGCATGGTATGCGAACAAAAGACGAAGCACAACTTGTTCTTGGCGATTACCCTCTAGATGACGTCGTTCGAGGGGGCGCCGGTTCGACGCGAGGCGGCTACTGGAGGGTTTTCT
>CAMBHC010000273.1 GCA_945866285.1 Candidatus Sulfopaludibacter sp. SbA3
AGCACCAGCGTGCCGGTCAACTGCGACAGCGTGCGGCCGTAGCTGTAGTCGGTGTCGGAGTAGGTCTGGTACCACTTCACCGTGTCGTAAGCCGAGTGATACACGCCACCGGGGCTCTCACCGCCGAAGCTGACGTTCAAGGCCGACAGGGTGAGGTGCTGCAAGAACGGCGTGAAGTCGGATCCTGACCCAAGCGGTGCGATGCGTAGTGATGGATCGGATTCGGCCGCCGTGCGATCGGCTTCGGCTTCGCCCAGGATGGCGCGGCGGCGCCCCTCGTCGAACACGGGCTTGCCGGTGCGCGGATCCATGACGTCCTTTGCCACCTCGCCCAGGAATTGCTGCAGGCCGTGCGAACCGCCGGCGTTGAGCCAGCCCTTACCGGTGCCGTCGGTGTTGATGTAGGCGGCCGCCTTCTGCTTCAGCTCGGCATCGTGCTTCTCGGCCCACTCCGTGGATCCGAGCAGGCCCCATTCTTCTCCGTCCCACAGGGCGAGCTTGATCGTGCGCGACGGCTTCCAGCCGGTCTTCAACAACTCCGCCAGGCCGCGAGCCGTCTCCATCAACGACGAAGCGCCGCTGATCGGATCGTCTGCGCCCATCACCCACGCATCGTGGTGGTTGCCGAAGATCACCCACTCGTCCGCTCGGGTGGTCCCGGGAATGGTGACCATCACGTTGTAGAGGGGACGGTTCTTCCACTCGAACGACAGCTTCATGTGCAGCTGCGCGGGGCCAGGGCCCAGGTGATACGTCACGGGCAGCGCGCCGCGCCATTCGGCCGGCGCCACGGGTCCCTTGAGCTGCTTCAGGATCGGCAGTGCATCGCCATAGGAGATCGGCAGTACGGGAATCTTGAGGATGGTCTGCGAGTCCTCGCGGCGATTCTTCTTGCCGCCGGCTTCGCTGCCCCAACCAGGCGTGATCGGATCGCCCGGATGAACCGGCATGTCCATCACGCTGCCGCGCTGCGCGCCAAACTCAGGACGATACGGTCCCGCGGGATACACATCACCCGCGTAGTAGCCATCGTCCTTGGGATCGGAGTAGATCAGACAACCGATGGCGCCGTTCTCGTAGGCGACCTTCGGCTTGATGCCGCGCCAGCCGGCACCGTAGCGTGCGAGCACGATCTTGCCTTTCACGCTGATGCCAAGCTGCTTCAGGCGCTCGAAGTCCGCCGGCATTCCGTAGTTGACGTAGACCACTTCGCCGGTCACGTCGCCGTCGCCCGAGTAGGCGTTGTAGAGCGGCGTCTGGTCGCCGGAGTCCGGATCTTCCGGCAGCACCGGCTCCTTGAGCTTGAGCGCGTATCTTTCCGGCGCCACCAGCTCGACGCTGGTCTCCAGCGGCCACGGCATCATGGCCTCGAACTCCTCGATGCGTGCATCAAGACCGAACGACTTGAACTTGGCGAGGGCCCAGTCGGCTACGCGCTTTGATGACGGCTGCCCGGCGACGTGCGAGTCGCCAGCCATCGCCTCCATGTATTCCTTCAGGCGCGCCGCGTCGGGCACCTTGCGGAACTGCTCCTCGCGCTGCCGCTGCGCGGCGACCGCATCATCCGGAAAACCACGCAGACCCGGCGACTGTGCAGTGGCGGGTAACTGGGTGGTGACGACCGCGAGCAGGGCGACCAGTGCAGCGGTGCGAAGGGGGCGAGTCATGTGAGGTTTATATCGCAGATTGCGATATCCTCGGCGCATGACACGCTTGCTCTCCGCGATGCTTTTGTCTCTGATTGTCGCCGGCCCCGCGTTCGCGCAGGATACTGCCACGCCGCCGCCGACCATCGTGCAGACCGTGAGGGCCGCGATTGTCGCCAACGACTTCGCAAAGGCCGAGAAGCTGGCGCTCGACGACATGAAGGCCAAGGGCACGACGCCGATCGCGTTGGAAGCCTTCTCGTGGCTCGGCCGCGGAGCGGTCGCAGCAAAAAACTACGACGCGGCCATGACCTACGCCGCCCGCACCTACGAAATGGTTGAAGCGCAACTCAAGACGCGCAAGCTGGACGACGAAGCGAGACTGCCGATCGCCCTCGGCGCCGCGATCGAAGTCACCGCGCTCGCCACGGCTGGGCAGGGTGGACGCTCGGACGCCGTCCTCTACTTGCGCAAGGAGATCGACACCTACAAGGGCACGTCGATCATCGAGCGGCTGAACAAGAACGTCAACCTGTTGAGCCTCGAGGGCACACCGGCATTGTCCTTGGACAGCCCGAAATGGATTGGCGCGCCACCGCCGTCGATGGCCAGCCTCAAGGGCAAGCCGGTGATCGTCTACCTGTGGGCGCACTGGTGTCCGGACTGCAAGGTCCAGGGTCCGGTCCTCGAAGCCATGCTCGAGAAGTACAAGAGCACCGGCTTGACGCTGGTGGCGCCGACCAAGTTCTACGGCTACGTCGCCAAGCGCGCGCCGGCGGGGCCGGACGAGGAACTCACCTATCTGACCAGCATCCGCGACAGCGTCTATCCCTGGATGAAGACGATGTCGGCGCCGATCAGCGAGCAGATTTTTGCGCAGTATGGCGTCTCGACCACGCCCACGCTGGTGCTGATCGATCGCGCCGGCAACGTGTCGAAGTACAACCCCGGCCAACTGACCGCCGAACAACTCGAACCGCTGATTCGGAAGATCATCGCGCCGGTCGGCTCGGCCCGATAGCGTCTTACTAAGGCCGGCGGCGCACCAGTTCGGCGCGCCTCGCCACCACGCGGGCGGCGAGCGCCTCGGGCATCGGTAGCTTGATCGCCTGGTCGATGGTCTGAATCGCCAGGTCGAACGATCCGGATGCCGCATACGCTTCGGCCAGTCCAAAGAGCGCCTGCGGGTTGGCCGCATCAAGGCGAACGGCCTCCTGCAAGTGTTTCAAGGCATCACCCGTCTTGCCCTGCGCCAGCAGCACCTGTCCGAGGTTGCCGTGGGCCAGCGCATAGTCGTTTCGGCGCGCCAGCGCCGCCCGGAACGCGGCTACCGACTGGTCCAACAGTCCTGTCTGGGCGAGCGCGGTGCCGAGGTTGAAGCGCGCCGCCGCTGAATCGGGCTTCAGCGCCACCGACGCCTCGAAGTGGCGCACCGCCGGCGCCATCTGCCCCACCCCCATATACAGCAGCGCCACATCGTCGTGCAGCTCCGCGTCCTTCGGATCGACCCGCAGCATGGTTTCGTAGCCGGCGATGTCTTCGACGGTCATCTTGGCGGCAATCTGCTCGCGCATCAGCAGCCGGTCGCGATCGTTGGTCGCCAGCAGCTGGAACCAGAGGTCGCCCATCTCGTCTTTTGAGCGCTGCCCCCAATAAACCTTCGCCGGCGGCAACTGCGGGTTGCGGACATTCTCCGCGGAGTTGTCGTAGGTGTACTCCATCGACAGCCGCGTGCCCTTCGGCAGGCGAATCGGCGTCACCTCGCGGTAGACGTGCTGCCAGCGGAAATCCCAATCGGTGATGTGCATCACCAGGCGCGACGTGCCATCGGGCAAATGCGCCGTGCCGCGAATCTCGCGGGCCCGGTAGTGGGCGTGCGGCTGCACGGCCAGCAGGTCGGCATCCACCGGCAGCGTGTAGGCGTCGCGAATCACGTATCGCGGTTCGCCGGGTGCGATCTCGATCGACTGCGACCCCAGGCGCAAGATGGTTGGCGTGCGCGTGGGCGGGCGGTCACTGAAGTACAGCCCAATTTCTGGCAGCACCTGCTCGACCGCACCACTCGGCTGCAGATGCAGTTGCACCACCAGGTCGCTGCCGGGTTCGAGCGTCCACGCCAAATCGGGCGGCACGAGCGGCGCCACCTGGCCCGGCGTCCACCCGAGGAAGTGGCCGTCGGGATACTCCGCCGACCGCGGCATCAGGCCGTCATAGCCGGGCAGCGGATCGGCCTCGTCCAGCTTGCGTGTGGCGTCCGTGCGATCGATGCGGATATTGGCGTGATGCACCACGCGGCCGTTGCCGGGATGAAACTCGATGCCGCGCACGTACGTGCGTTTCGTCACCGGCAGGCGGATGGCGAAAATGCGAAAGGCGTCGGTCGGTTGCGCGGCCAACGTGTAGGCGCGGGACGGCTTGACGATCAGATCCGGCTGGCCCAGCAACCACCCATCGGGCATGTTGGGTAATGGCGGCTGCGCCGACGGCTCCCCTTGCGGCGCCCCGGCCACCGCCCATTTCTCGAGCCGCGCTATCTCGTCGCGGGTCAGCGGATCCTGGCCGACGAAATGGCCCACGCCCGGTTCCACCTTCCACGGCGGCATGAAGCGGCTGCGGGTGACGGTCGCAATCTGCGTGGCGCGGCGACGCACTTCGTCGTAGGTGGTGAGGGCGAATGGCGCCGGGCCACCCTTACGATGGCACGACACGCACGACTTGAACACGATGGGCGCGATGTCCTTCGTGAACGTGATGTCTTGCGCGCTGGCGCCGGCTGCTGACGTTTGGAGGGCGA
>CAMBHC010000274.1 GCA_945866285.1 Candidatus Sulfopaludibacter sp. SbA3
CCGCGATGCGCGCGCACGTACTTCAGGGTCGTCCTGACCAGCCCCGGCTCGGTCCGCGGCGGCCGCGGCGGCCCGGTCACGCGCGGAAAGGTCTGCCGGCCATCGGGAAACGACTCGACGGTCATGCGCCAGTCGGTCATCTCGATGTCGTCGAGCAGGACCTCCCGGCCGAACAGGGCGCGCCACGCCAGCGACACGGAAATGTGCTTGGCCACCAGCCATGGCGGCTCACCCGGCCGCATCCCTTCAATACGAAGGTCTTCGATCATGAAGCGGCCGGCCCCGAGGTGGATGCCGAGCCCGCCCATGGTGAGTTTGCGCTCGAACCAGTTGCTGCCCGCCGACTCGGCGCGCGCGCGCAGGGCGGGACCAAGGTCGATCGTCAGGGTCGACACGAGGATGACGGCGACGACCACGCCAATGGTGACGGCGAAACGTCGCGCCAGTCGGTAGACGAAGCTGAACGCCGAATGCAGCCTGCTGGCAACCGGCGCCGTCTGGGTCATGCCGGCAGTTACTCCACGACCAACAGGAGCGCGCCCGCGTCGACCGACGGCCCTTCCGTGACCGCGACGTCGCGAACGCGGCCGTCGCGCGCGGCGCGCAGCTCGTTCTCCATCTTCATGGCTTCGACCACCACGAGACCTTGCCGCGCCTTGACCTCGTCGCCCGGTTTGACCAGCACGCGAACGATCTTGCCGGGCATGGGCGCCGTGATGCGCTGCGGACCGGTCCCCTGGGCCGCGCCGGCCGTCTTCTGGCGGCCAAAGCTGCCGGCCAGGCGGACCTGCACGGGGATGGTGCGGCCCGCGACGTGGACATCAAAGTCTCCGGACGTGCGCTGGGCCGCCAGGGACGCGTCGACGCCACGCACCGGCGCGCTGCCGTCATCGGGCGCCACCAACAACGACAGTTCCATCTCGCCGACCCGGCGCGCATCAACGACCGTGGTCCGGCCGTCAACCGAGACATGGAGCAGCGCCCCCTTCCGGGTCACCGACACGGCGCGTACGCCATTGCCAACCGCGATCTCAAGATTCATCGCCGTGCCTCCGCCCGGCCGGCCTGCTTCCAGATGCTGACGGGCTCGCCGGCGGCGACCGTGGTCGCAATCGAGCGCGTGAACATGTGGATGGCGGCGGCGATCACCGCGAGTTCCTCGTGCGCCGGGTCGCGCGACTGCAGCGGACTGCTCCCGGGCGCGCCCCACTTGCGGTCGATGAAGGTGGTGTCGAACCGCGCGGCCTTGAAGTCCTCGTCTTCGAGGATCCACTGGAAGAACGGGATGGTGGTTCGGATGCCGCGCACCTGGTATTCCGCGAGCGCGCGCCTCATGCGGGCGATCGCGTGATCGCGCGTCTCGCCCCAGGTGATCAGCTTCGAGATCATCGGGTCGTAGAAAATCGGCACCTCGCCGCCTTCATACGCGCCGCTATCGTCGCGAACACCCGGGCCGTGCGGCACGCGCAAGCCCTGGATCCGGCCTGGCGACGGCATGAAACCCGTCTCCGGATCCTCGGCATAGATGCGGCACTCGATGGCGTGTGCCTTGGGCGTCAGCAACGATTCGGGATCGAGGGTCAACGGCTCGCCGCGGGCAATGCGAATTTGCCACTGCACCAGGTCCACGCCGGTCACCATCTCGGTGATGGGATGCTCGACCTGCAGGCGCGTGTTCATCTCGAGAAAGTAGAACGACCCGTCGCTGTCGAGCAGGAACTCAATCGTGCCGGCGTTGGTGTAACCGACGGTCTTGGCCACCGCCGCGGCCGCCGCGGTCATGCGCCGGCGCAACTCGGGCGACACCGACAGCGAGGGACTCTCTTCGATCACCTTCTGGTGACGACGCTGAATGGAACATTCGCGCTCGACGAACGGCAGCACCGTGCCGTAGTGATCGCCGAGCAACTGCACCTCGATATGACGGGGCGCGAGAATCCGCCGCTCCAGATAGACGGCACCGTCGCCGAACGCCGACTGCGCCTCGGAGCGCGCCGCACGCAGGGACGCCGGCAGTTCAGCCGGCGACGACACCATGCGCATGCCCTTGCCGCCGCCACCGGCGACCGCCTTGAGCATCAGCGGATACCCGATGCCCTCCGCCACCTTCAGCACGTCAGCGTCAGACGTTTGCTCGCTCAGGGGTTCTTCGGTCCCGGGCACGACCGGCACCCCGGCCTTGATCGCGGCCTGCCGCGCGGCGGTCTTGCTGCCCATCAAGGTGATGGCTTCAGGCGACGGGCCGATGAACACCAGTCCGGCATCACGGCACGCCGCCGCGAAGTCTTCGTTCTCGGCCAGGAACCCGTAGCCAGGATGCACGGCATCCGCGCCCGACTTCTTCGCCGCGTCGATGATCGCATCGATGCGCAGATAACTCTCGCGCGGCGCACTCGGGCCCACCGGCCACGCTTCGTCCGCAAGGCGAACGTGCAACGCGGCGCGATCGCACTCCGAGTAGATGGCGACCGTCGCAATGCCCATGTCGCGGCAGGCACGAATCACACGCACAGCGATCTCGCCGCGATTGGCGATCAGGATCTTCTTCATTGGGCCGAACCGCTGACGATTCTATCAGTTGCAGGGACTGATGTCGTCTCAGCAGCTACGAGAAGTGGCGATCGAGGAAGGCGTCGAAATCAGCGCAGGTCACGGTGGGCGGTGGCTGCAGCGCGGCAAAGTGGGCTGCGCTGAAGCTCGTGGTGAGGGCGACGACCGGCATGGCGGCCGCCTGTGCCGCGACGATCCCCACGGGCGCATCCTCGAAGACCAGGCAATCGGCCGCGGCCAGGCCCAGCCGGCGGCCGGCCTCGATGAAGACGTCGGGGGCCGGCTTGCCTCGCCCCACCTGGTCACCGCGAACGATGATTTCGAACGCGCGGCCCAGGCCGATCTCGTTGAGCGTATGCACCACGTTGGGTTCGGGCGCCGAGGTCGCGAGGGCCATCGGGATGGCGGCCTCCGTCAATCGGGCAAGCAACCGTAGCAAACCGGTCATGGGCACCAACCGGCCGCGCGAGATCTCGCGATAGAGGCCTTCCTTCTCGGTCTCGTAGGCCAGCCACTCGTCTCGTGGCACGTCGCGGTTGAACAGGATCGGGAAGATTTCGCTGTTGCGCCGGCCATCAAGACGCGCGCGATCCTCATGGGTCAGCGGCGGCAGGCCGTGACGCTGCGCGAACACCGCGAACGCCTCGGCGTGCAGCGACATGTTGTCAACGAGGGTGCCGTCGATGTCGAACACCACGGCGCGCGGGGCAAACAAGGAGCTCATACCGTATTATCAGGCACGGTGATCCTGAGCAGTCACAATGAATGGGGCCGGTTGCGATCCGTGGTCGTCGGGCGCGCCGACAACGCGCGGGTGCCGGTGGATGACATCAGCCTTCGCGCCATCAATTACGCCCATGCACGCCCGCACGGGGTCGTGCATGGGCTGTATCCGGCCACCGTGATCGATGAGGCCAACGAAGACCTCGAGTACCTCTGCGAAGTCTTCGTCCGCGCCGGCGTCACGGTCTATCGCCCCGAAGTTCCCGACACGGCGGTCTCGCACGGGGCGGGCCGATGGCACAGCGACGGTTACTATGCATTCTGCCCACGGGACGGCCTGCTGGTGGTCGGCGAGACCGTGATCGAGGCGCCCATGGTCTTGCCGGCGCGTTACACCGATGCTTTCCCCTACCGGCGCATCCTCCAGGCGGCCATGCGGGACGGTGCGCGCTGGCTGGCAGCCCCACGCCCGCAGCTCACCGACGAGGGCTACGACGAAGCGGCCGGCGAAACATTCGGAATGACGATCGTTCGGTTTGTACTACTTTTTTGCGTTCTGTGCGTACACTTTGTTATATAGAGTCTACCCGACTATTGCAGAAAAAACACCTAACGGTCAAGGAATATCAACTGTAAATATTGGCTGAAACTTCGGCCGTGTCCCACAATAAGACACGACCGCGCGGCAGGACAGACGAACGGCAGCTAAATTACAGAATCACAATCACTTGCAATGCTGTATGCCGACTATGCAGATCTGGTGGGTTACTTGAGAACGACAAACGCGGAGCGGCCCGAATAGGCCACCTGGCGGCCACCGCGAAACGCGCCGACGGCCCAGTAGTAGGTTCCGGAGTCGAGCACGAGCTCTGTCGGCGCCTCGAGAGTCGCGCCCTGCACCGTCGTTTCCCAAATCTCGCTATCGATCTCGTTGACCAGCAGGAAGGCGTAGCCGTCGGCGCCTGAAATGGGCGTCCACTCGAACCGCTTCGGCTGCGCGCCGACCGAGTCGCGCGCCGGCACCAGGTGCTCGACGTTCTGCGCGTCGGGCGCCGTCTTTGCCGAGGCGTCGGCGCCCACCGGCGACACCACCGCGCCGGCGGCGGCTGGCGCCTCAGAAGCCTGCGCGCATGCGACGCTGGCGAACAGGATCGGCGCCAGGAACT
>CAMBHC010000275.1 GCA_945866285.1 Candidatus Sulfopaludibacter sp. SbA3
ACATCCAGTTCGTCGGCGGCATCAAGACGGCGCTGTTCGGTGGCGAAGGCATTTTCTTCGCAACGCTCCAGGGGCCCGGCCGCGTGTGGCTGCAGTCGCTGCCGCTGTCGCGCATGGCCGACCGCATTTACGCCGCGGCGCCGCAGAGCAAGGGCTGGCGCAAGGAAGAAGGCTCGATTCTCGACCGCGTCGGAGGATTGGGCGATCTGATTGATGGGCGATAGAATGCCCAGATGCGCTTTGCTGTAATTGCTGCACTAGTCTGCTTGGGTGTCACGGCCGGTGACGCCCAAGTCAGAACCGCCGACCCCATCAAGCGCGGCTTGAGCCGCGACCTGTTCCCCCGCACCGTCAAGATCACCGACAACGTCTACGGCTACGAAGACTTCCACAGCGCGGGCATGGCCACCGTCTCGCTGTTCGTGGTCGGCGGCGACGGCGTATTGATCGCCGACGGGCAGGGCAGTCCGGCCGCGACCCAGAAGCTGCTGGACGCCATCGCCAAGGTCACCCCCAAGCCAGTGAAGTGGTACATCGTCGGGTCCGACCACGGTGACCACACCGCCGGCAATGCCGTTCTGCCCAAAGACATCACCTATGTCGTGACCAAGGCGTCGAAGGCGGCCATGAAGTCTGAGGCGCCGGCGATGACCAGCGACACGCAGACCATCAACATCGGGGGCATGGAAGTGCAGGCCATCTACGCGGGCCGCGCGCACACCGGTGGCGACCTGCTGGTCTACCTGCCGAAGCAGAAGTTCCTCTTCATGAGCGAGGTCTACCTGAATCGCGTCTTCCCGGCCATGCGCTCGGCGTTTCCCACCGAGTGGGTGGGCGTGCTCGACAAGGCCCTGAAGATGGATGTCGATCTCTACATCCCGGGGCACGGCTTCATCGAGGAAGCGAAGGTCGCGCGAGAAGAGCTGGTGGAGTATCAGAAGGCCATGCGCTATGTCATCGCCGAGGTGAACCGGCTGCACAAGCTGGGACTGTCGGCCGAGGATGCGGCGAAGCAGGCCGACTGGGGCCCGTACAAGGACTGGTACATCGCCCAGCAGCAGGGACCCATTGCCGTGCGCAAGGTCTACGAAGAAATTGAAGGAAAGCTGAAGTAGATGGCCGAGCAGAGTTACGAGAGTCACGTCTACCATCCCGTGCCCGCCTACATCGCCACCGGCATGACCGTGCTGGCGCTGTTCCTGTTGTATGCCCACCGGCACCTCGGCTGGCACACGGAGGAGCTCGCGTTCACGGCCCTGGCCTTGGCGGTGTTCGTCCTGGTCACGATCTCGCGCGGCGACACCGTCGCGCTGCAGGATCGCATCATCATGCTCGAGATGAAGGTGCGCTGCGCCGAGTTACTGTCGGCCGGCCAGGACGTTCATCTGGCCAAGCTGTCGAAGAAGCAGATCGTGGCGTTGCGCTTTGCGTCGGACGATGAGCTCGGGGCGCTGCTGGAGCGGGCGGCGCGCGAGAACCTGTCGCCGAAAGACATCAAGGCGTCGGTCCGGACCTGGCGTCCGGATCCGTATCGCACCTAGGCGGCGCCGGTGACTCCAGACGAACAACCTGAAGTGCGGCGGCTGATCGACGCCCACGAGCACACCCTGCAGGTGTGCCGGGCCTGCGCCGAGACCACGCGCGACCTGGCGTGGGAGGTGAAGCGGGGCAGCGTTCCGTCGCCCGAGGCGCTGGCCGCCACCCTGGCCGAGGTTGAACGGATCCTGGCCGAACTGGGCCAGGTGGAAATTGCCATTGCCGAGATGAAAGCCGCGCTCTGGTAGGCGCGCGCGGCACCGGGCGCGGCTAGAATAGGCGAATGCCCTCGTGGAGCGACCAGTGACCGACGCCCCCAGTGTCGAGCAGCTCGCCGCTCTCATCAACTTCAGCGTCGATGCGGTGGTCCTGGCGGATATCGGCGGCGTCATTCACTGGGCCAATCCCGCCACGACCAACGTGCTGGGCTACGCGCCCGAGGACCTAATCGGCTTGCGCGTTGGTGACCTGGTCGAGCCGCAGGACCTCGAGGCGTGGACGGCCCTGTCCGGCGAGCTCTTCGATCACCCCGAGACCACGCAGACCGGTGTCTTTCGCTGCCGACATCGGGACGGCCGCATCTGCTGGACCGAGAGCGTCGCCCGCAACCTGCTCGCCGAACCCACCGTCGCCGCCATCGTCGTGCACTACCGCGATGTCAGCGACCGCAAGGCGACCGAAGAAACGTTGCGGGTGACCGAAGACCGTTACGGCCACCTGTTCGCCGCCGCGGCCGACATCATTTTCGAAACGGATGCCGAAGGCTACTTCCGCTTCGTCAATCCTGAGACGCTGCGAGTGTTTGGCCATCCGAGCGATGAGGTGATCGGCCGCCGCTTCACCGAGTTCATCCGCGCCGACTATCGGCCGACCATCCTGCAGCACTACTACAAGCAAACCAACGAGGGCGTGCTGAACTCCTACGTGGAGTTTCCCTGTGTCACCAGGTCGGGCCAGGAAGTGTGGCTGGGACAGAACGCCTGGCTGGTGTTCGACGCGAAGGGCCACTACACCGGCATGCAGGCCGTGGCGCGCGACATCACCGAGCGCCGCCGCGCCGAAGAGGCGCTACGCGCTGCCGAGGCGAAGTACCGCGGCCTGGTGGAGCAATCGCTGGTCGGCGTCTACATCCTGCAGAACGACGCGCTGGTCTATGTCAATCCGAAGGGCGCCGACATCCTGGGCTACGCACAGCAGGAGTTGCTCGACCTGCCGTGGGCCTACGCGCTGTTGCACGAACAGGACCGGGCACTGGTGAGCGACCAGCTGTCGCGCCTCAACGGCGAGGACCACGCCAATGTGCAGCTCGCCCTGCGCGGCGTGCGCAAGGACGGTGGCCTGGTCCAGGCCGAGGCATTCTGCTCGGTGACCGAGTTCGGCGGCCAGCCCGCCATTCTCGCGACCGTGATCGACATCAGCGACCGCGTCAAGCTCGAGGGGCAGCTGCGCCAGGCGCAGAAGATGGAAGCAGTCGGCCGGCTGGCCGGTGGCATCGCGCACGATTTCAATAACCTGCTGACGGCCATCCGCGGCAACGCCGAGCTGATGTCGCATCGCGTCAAGCAGGATCCGGCCATGGCGGCCGAGGTCGACGAGATCCTGCACGCCGCGGACCGCGCCGCCTCGCTGACGCGACAGTTGCTGGCCTTCAGCCGCAAGCAGGTGCTGCAGCCGGTTGCGCTCGACATCAACGAGATCGTCGCGAGCGTGTCGCGCATGGCGCGGCGGCTGATCGGCACCGACGTCCAATTGCAACAGGAGCTGGCGCCCAGCGTGTCGCAGGTGTTGGCGGACCCGGCGCAAATCGAGCAGGTGTTGCTCAACCTGATCGTCAACGCGCGCGATGCCATGCCGAACGGCGGCATGATCACGGTGCAGACGGCGACCGTGCGCCTCGAGGCCGACTCGCCGGAGATGTCGCAGGCCGGCCTGGCGCCCGGGCAGTTCGTGCTGCTCGCGGTCAGCGATAACGGCATTGGCATGGACCAGGCCACGCAGGCGCGCATCTTCGAACCCTTTTTCACCACCAAGGAAACCGGGCGGGGCACGGGCCTGGGCCTGGCGACCGTCTACGGCATCATCCGGCAGACCGGTGGCGCCATTTCGGTGGTCAGCGAACGCGGGCACGGCGCCAGCTTTCGCGTGTATTTACCAGCCGTTGCAGGAGTGTCGTCGTGATTCGCAAGCCGGTCGTCTTGATTACGGGCGCAGGAGGAGAAATTGGTCACGGGCTGATCGCGCATCTGGCCGAGTCCGGCACGCGTTCGGTGATCACCCTGGATGTGAACGCGCTGGAGCCCGCGCTCGCCAAGAAGGTGCAGCGCGAGTTCACGGGGTCGATCTTGGACAAGTCGCTGCTCGAGCGCGTGCTGTCCGAGTTCGAGGTCGAGACGGTGTATCACCTGGCGGCGTTGCTGTCGACGCGCTCAGAGTTCACGCCGACCACCGCGCACCAGGTGAATGTCGAAGGCACGCTGAACCTGCTGGAGTTCTCGCAGCGCGAGGCCGAATCGCACGGCCGTCCCGTCACCTTCCTGTATCCCTCGTCCATTGCCGCGTACGGTTTGCCGGACCTGGCCGCCAAGCGCGCGGCCGGCCGCGTCAAGGAAGACGACTTCAACACGCCCTCGACCATGTATGGCTGCAACAAGCTGTACTGCGAGCAGCTGGGACGCTACTACGCGAAGTTCTACAAGCAGCTCGCGGCCGAGACGCAGTCGGGCCGCGTTGACTTCCGCTGCGTGCGGTTCCCCGGGTTGATCTCCGCGCTCACCGTGCCCTCTGGCGGCACCTCGGACTACGCGCCCGAGATGATTCATGCCGCCGCCAAAGGCGAGCCGTACGCCTGCTTCGTCCGGCCCGACACGCGCATCCCGTTCATGGC
>CAMBHC010000276.1 GCA_945866285.1 Candidatus Sulfopaludibacter sp. SbA3
TCAGCGCATACGGCGAGGTCGCCGCGACTACCGGCGGTTGGCGCTGCACAATCGGCGACGGCTTGCCGTCAACCGTGTTGAACGCGCCGGGCCAGCTGAACTCCCACACCGGGAAGCGGAAGCCTTGCGGGGCCACCGACGCCGGCTCGCCGATCCACGGCTCTGGGCACAGGCGGTTCCCGATCTGCCCGCACCGCAGCAGCGCCGTCACGTTGGCGGGCGGCTGCAGCTGCGACATCCCCGCGAAGTTGCCGACCTGCCCGATCAGCACGGTCACAATCAAGATGCCGTAGGTGGCATAGGCGCGGCTCACGCGGGTCGTCGGATCAACGATCGTCTCGATCATTGACGGCCGGGCATCGACGTAGTTGTCCTTGGGCGCCCAAAACTTCAGCAAGAGCGCCACCGACGCGAGCGACAGCAGGGCCGCGAGCGTATCGGTCAGTTCGGGGCCGACAAAGTTCGACACCAGGAACTGGCCAATCGCAAACGACAAGCCCGCAGTGAAGACGGCGGGGAAGACGGCCATCATGCCCGCCCAGCCGGCGTACAACACCACCAAGTAGGCGGGAATCACCAGCGAGAAGAACGGCAGCTGGCGACCGACCATCGCCGACAGCGCGCGCGTGGTCTCCTGGGTGTCGTGGCCCAGCATGGGCGCCAACAGGCCGCCGAGCGTCGTCACCGGAATGCCCAACGACCCGAACGCGACCGGTGCGGTGTTGGCGATTAGGGCGAGCACGGCCGCCATAATCGGCTCGAAGCCCAGCCCGGCGAGCATGGCCGCCGTGATCGCGACCGGCGCTCCGAAGCCGGCGATGCCTTCGATCAGCGCGCCAAAGCAGAACGCGACCAGCAGGATCTGAATCCGGCGGTCGGTCGTCAGCCGCGTCAGCGACCGGCGAATCACGTCGAAGTCGCCGCTCTCAACCGACAGGTTGTAGAACATCACCGAACTGAAGACGATCCAGCAGATGGGCCACAAGCCGAAGGCCATGCCGTGCGTGAACGCCGACACCGTCAGTCCGAACGGCATCCCCCAGACCAACCAGGCAAGCGCGAATGCGCTGGAGGCGCCGACAATGGCCGACCGCCACGGGGCAATGCGCAGCACGGCCAGGCAGATGGCCAGCAGGACGGGGGGAATCGACGCAACGAGCGCCGACAGCAGGATGCTGCCGGCAACGGGGCTGTAATTCTGGTGGAAGAGCTCGGTCAAGCAGGAACCTCGGTCGTCACTATACGCTAGGACGACCGCAATCCGTGCCGGTCATGAATTCGAGGGTTCGGAAATCAGCTGCGGCGGCGCGGCCATCATCTCGCGCAACTCGTCACCTTCCATCACTTCCTTCTCGAGCAGGCGCCTGGTGACCCGCTCCAGCACCTCGCGGTGCTCGCGCAGGATGCGGCGGGCCTCGTTGTGGGCCCCGGTGATGATTTGCTTGACCTCATCGTCAATCATGCGCGCCGTGTCATCGCTGTACAGGCCACGCTCGATCGGCATGCCCAGGTCCAGGAAGCGACCCCGGCGGGGAGGATCGAAGTTGATCATGCCGAGGCGCTCGCTCATGCCCCATTCGGTGACCATGGAACGCGCCAGGTCGGTCACTCGCTGCAGGTCGTTCTGGGCGCCGGTGGAAATCTCGCCGACGGCAATCTCCTCGGCGGCACGCCCGCCGAGCAGGATGGCCATCTGGCTCAACAGGTCGCCTTTCTGCATCAGATACCGCTCTTCGAGCGGTAACTGCATGGTGTAGCCCAGCGCGCCAAAGCCACGCGCCACAATCGAGATCTTGTGGACGGGATCCATGTTCGGCAGCACGCTCGCCACAATCGCATGGCCGGTCTCGTGGTACGCCACGATCTCGCGCTCCTTGGTGCTCATCACGCGCTTCTTTTCGAGGCCGGCGATTAAGCGGTCGATCGCCTCGTCGAAGTCGTGCATCTCGACGGTTTCGCCATCGCGCCTGGCGGCCAACAGGGCGGCCTCGTTGACCAGGTTGGCCAGGTCGGCGCCGGCAAAGCCCGCCGTCCGCGCCGCGACCTTCCGCAAGTCCACTGCGGGGTTGAGCTTCACGTTGCGGACGTGAATCTTCAGCACGGCCTCGCGGCCCTTCACGTCTGGCTTGTCGACCAGGACCTGCCGATCGAAGCGGCCGGGGCGCATCAACGCCGGGTCCAGCACCTCGGGACGATTGGTCGCGGCCATGATGATGATGGCCTTGCGCGCGTCGAAGCCGTCCATTTCCGACAGCAACTGGTTCAAGGTCTGCTCGCGTTCCTCGTGCCCGCCGAACGCGCTCTGCTGGCGCGCTTTGCCAATGGCGTCGAGCTCATCGATGAAGACGATGCACGGTGCCTTCGCCTCGGCCTGAGCGAACATGTCGCGGACGCGCGCGGCGCCGACGCCGACAAACATCTCGACAAATTCCGAGCCGCTCATGCTGAAGAAGGGGACCTTCGCTTCGCCGGCGACCGCGCGAGCGAGCAGCGTCTTGCCGGTGCCGGGAGGCCCGACGAGTAGCACCCCCTTGGGGATCTTGCCGCCCAGGTTGGTGTACTTCTTCGGCGTCTTGAGGAACTCGACGATCTCGCGCAGTTCCTGCGCCGCTTCGTCGACGCCGGCCACGTCGGCAAAGGTCGTCTTCACGTCGTCTTCGGCCATCAGCTTGGCTTTGCTGCGCGAGAACGACATGATGCCGCCCTCGGCGCCGCCCATACGCTTGAAGAAGAACGTCCACAGCCCGAACAGCAACAGCAACGGCAGCACCCAGCCGAGCACTTCGGGCAGCCAGCGGCTGACCAACTCGCCCGAGTATTTCACGCTGGCCGCGTCCATTTCCTCAACCAGCTTCGGATCGGCAATCCGCGTCGTCGAGAAGGTGGCGAAGCCATCGTCGCCCGCCTTCTTGAGCGTGCCGCGAATGATTGAGTCGCCGACGGCGACTTCGGCCACCTGGCCGCCGCGAACCAGTCCCTTGAACTCGCTGTACGAGATCTGCCGGCCGGCCGGCGCCATGAGGAAGGCCTGGCCGAGGGCCAGCACGGTGAGGGCGCCCAGCACCCACCACAAGGCGGTGGGCTTCGGGATCCCAGGCCGGCCCTTCGAGGGGCCGCCGGGAGGCGTGGCAGGACTAGACATGAACCGGTTGACCTTTCGCGAAGCTGATCTTGTTAGCGTTCAAATCCACCGCGACCGTGTCGCCATCGCGGAACTCGCCGTCGAGCACGCGCAGCGCCAGGGGGTCGAGCAGCAGACGTTGCAGCGCCCGTTTCAGCGGACGGGCGCCGTAGACTGGATCATACCCTTCGGCGACCAGAAAATCCTTCGCCGCGTCGCTAAGGGCAATGTGAATCTTGCGATCGGCCAGGCGCTTCAGCAGTCCGCGCATCTGGATGTCGACAATCTGCCTGATGTGCCCCCGGTCGAGCGCGTGAAAGAACACGATGTCGTCGATGCGATTGATGAACTCGGGGCGGAAGTGTCCCCGCAGGGCGTCCAGGTCGCGCAGGTTCGAGGTCATGATGACCACGGTGTTCGTGAAGTCCACGACTCGGCCCTTGCCGTCGGTCAGGCGGCCGTCATCAAGCAGCTGGAGCAGCACGTTCAGCACTTCCGGGTGGGCCTTCTCGACTTCGTCGAACAGCACCACGGCGTACGGCCGGCGCCGGACGGCTTCGGTCAGCTGGCCGGCCTCGTCGTAGCCCACGTAGCCGGGAGGCGCGCCGATCATCCGCGACACGGTGTGCTTCTCCTGGTACTCAGACATGTCGAGACGAATCGTCGCCTGCTCTGAGTCGAACAGGAATTCGGCGAGGGCGCGGGCGAGCTCGGTCTTGCCGACCCCCGTCGGGCCGAGGAAAATAAAGCTGCCCAGGGGCCGGTTGGGATCCTGCAGACCGGCGCGCGCCCGACGAATGGCATTCGACACCGCCACCGCCGCCTCGTCTTGCCCGACCACGCGCTGGTGCAGCCGCTCCTCCATCTTGAGCAGCTTCTGGACTTCACCTTCAAGCAGCCGGCTCACGGGAATACCGGTCCACTTGCCGACGACTTCGGCAATGTCTTCTTCGTCGACCTCTTCCTTCAGCATGCTCTTGACCGCCTGCAGGCCCTGCAGGCGCGACTCGAACGACTTGATCTTCGTTTCCAGCTCGGGCACGCGGCCGTACTGCAGTTCCGAGGCCTTGGCGTAGTCACCAGAGCGCTGCGCCTGTTCCACCTCGAGGCGGACCTTCTCGAGCTGTTCCTTCAACTGGCGACCGGCCTGGATGGCTTCCTTCTCCTGCTCCCAGTGCGACCGCAGCTCCGTGTCCTGCTCCTTGAGGTCGGCCAGGTCCTTCTCGAGCTTGCCCAGGCGGTCCTTGGAGGCCTGGTCCGTTTCCTTGCGCAGTGCTTCGCGCTCAATCTC
>CAMBHC010000277.1 GCA_945866285.1 Candidatus Sulfopaludibacter sp. SbA3
GCTGGGCGCCGTGGCCGCCCTGCTGGGCACGGTCGCGGCGGCGGTCTATTGGTCGGCCGGCCTGTCGCTGAGCCATTACGACGCCAAGGCCCACCTGGTCGTGGCCCGGCGCATTCTGGACAGCCTGACGCCAAGCTGGGAGCAAATCGGCGCAGTCTGGCTGCCTTTGCCCCACGTGCTGAACGCGCTGCCCGTCCAAATCGACTGGATGTACCAGACGGGCGCCTCGGCCATCCTGCTCTCGATCGTGTCGTTTGCCATCACGGTGGCGAGCCTCTCGGCCCTGGTGATGCGGGTGACCGGCTCGGCCTGGGGCGCCGGCCTGGCCGCCGCGATCTTCGCGGCCAACCCGAATGTGCTCTACCTGCAGAGCACGCCGATGACCGAACCGCTGCTGTTTGCCCTGTCGAGCCTGGTCGTGCTGCATCTCACCGAGTGGGCGCTGTCAGACGCCGTGCCGGTGCCGCGGGCGACCGGCTGGACCATTGTTGCGGCCTGCCTCACTCGCTACGAGGCGTGGCCGATGGTCGGCGTCGCGATGGCCCTGGCGGCGTGGGTGAAGTGGCGGCGCGGCACGCCGCTGGTGCAGGTCGTCGCGAGCACGGCACGCCTCGCCTGTTACCCCGCCGGCGCGGTGCTCTTCTTCATGGGCATGAGCTTCGCCAGCATCGGCGAGTGGTTCGTCACCGGCGGCTTCTACGTGCCCGACCCGAAGCTGCAAGGCCAACCGCTCGTGGTGATTGAATCGATTCTCGAAGGCTTGGCCGACCTCGGCGGGCCACGCCTGGTCCTTGCTGCAACCATTTCGGCCGCGCTGCTGCTAGTCGCGGCCCTGGCTTTTAAACCGGCGGTAACAAGTTCAGGAGTTTTTTCTATTCAAAGAATTGCTCCTGAGCTCTTTGTCTCCTATAAAACCCACCCGGCGGCGCTGATCATGCCACTGGCGCTCCTGGCCTCCGCGGCGCTCCCGTTCTATGCGTTCGTTTCTGGCCACCCGTTTCGCATTCGCTACGAAGTACCCCTGATTCTCGGGTGCGCGGCCTGCATCGGCACCAGCGTCGGACTGGCGCGTCGCGCCGCACCGGCCATCGCCGTGCTCCTGTTTGCGGCGATCGCCGTTCAGGCGCGCCCGTTCGATCGCCATGCGCCGATGATCGTGGAAGCCCAACTCGATCGCCAGAACGGCATGGGCCGGCAAGCCGTCACCACGTGCCTGCGGCAGTCTTACGACGGCACAACCATCATGGCCAGCATGGGCGCACTCGCCCACTACATGCAGGAGCTGTCGCTCGCCGGCTTTCATCTCGCCGATTTCCTGCACGAGGGCAGCGGTCCCACCTGGCAGGCCGCGTATGCCAGTGGCCCGGTCGCGTTTACGGGATGGGTGTTGATCGAAGAAGCCGCCGAGGGCGGCGACATGCTGCACCAGAAGGCGACGGAGTGGCCAGAGTTCCTGAAGGGATTCGAACGGGTATGCGCAGGCGGAAACGTCGCGCTCTATCGGAGGATCGCCAGAACCTCGTCGTGAATGAGACCGTTGGTCCCAAGAATGTCTGGGCGCTCTGGCTGCCAGGGCCCACCATCCATTCCTGTCACACGCCCGCCGGCTTCTTGAAGAATCAGCGCCGCGGCGGCCGTGTCCCACGGCTTCAGGCTGGCCTCCCAAAACCCTTCCATGCGCCCAGCCGCGACCCAGCACAGGTCAATGGCTGCGGAACCCAGGCGCCGCACGGCGCGCGCGCGTCGCAGCACCTGTCCAAACACCTTGAGGAACTCGTCCGGGTTCTGCTGCACGTGGTACGGAAATCCGGTCACGAGCATCGAGTCGATGACCGTCGCGTTGGTGGACACCTGCAGCCGGCGGCCGTTCAGGCGAGCGCCCTCACCAACCTCCGCGGTAAAGAGCTCTTTTCGATTCGGATCGTAGACGGCGCCGACCACCGCCGCGCCATCGATTTCGAGCGCGAGCGAAGCGCAGAAGATGGGCACGCCGTGCGCGAAGTTGGTCGTGCCATCGAGCGGGTCGAACACCCAGCGATGCCGGGCGCCGGTGGGCACGGTGTTGAATTCTTCGGCGAGGACGTCGTGATCGGGAAACCGCTCGGCGACCAGCGCGCGGAACATTCGCTCGACTTCGACATCGACCTCGGTCACCAGGTCGATGGCGCCCTTCTTGTCGACGCGAATGCCGGTACCGAATTTGGCCATTTGCAGTTCGCCGGCGCGAACGACGGCCTCGACGGCCGTGGCGAGAAATTCCGGGGGAATGGGCGGCAAGGATCTGTGACTAATCGGCGCTATATCGGTGGCCGGCCGGCGTTTGCGATCTTCTTGACCATCCGGATTTCCATGCCGCCCGGTACTTTTTTCAGCACCGTTTCGTCCATGAAGTTGCGGATCAGGAAGATGCCGCGGCCGCTGGACTTGAGGATGTTTTCCGGCGCCAGGGGGTCGGCCACTTCTTCAGGGACGAAGCCTTCGCCCTGGTCTTCGATGCGAATCACCAGCTCGCCGGCGTCGTCCGCAGGCACGGGACTGAACTCGACGATGACGCGCTTGCTGCTGTCGTTCTTGTTGCCGTGCTTGATGGCGTTGACCACCGATTCGCGCACCGCGACGCTCACCCAGTGGAGCTGGTCTTCGTCCAGGCCCGCCGTTTTGCCAACATAATCGCTGATGACCTGCACGAAGTCGAGCATGTCAAATGCACTATTGAACTCGAGACGGACCGTGTGCGGTGGAATCATCGGGTCGGGTTCGGGCTGCTCTGAACTCGCACCGGTCTGAGGTGCGGGCATGTGGTGTCTAAGTACCATAGCGCTTCAAAGCCGGTCAAGTTGCTATAGTTGAACATGATGCGAGTGACCAACCAAATTACCGTGTCCCCCGCGCGCGCCGTCACCGGCGTGCTGCGAGTGCCGGGGGACAAATCCATCTCGCACCGATACGCACTGCTTGCGGCCATCGCCGATGGCCCTTCTACGATTACCAACTATGCGCCCGGCGCTGATTGCGCATCGACGCTTGCCTGCCTGGCGTCCCTGGGAGCTATCGTCTCACGAACGCCTGCTCCCGACGATGCCGATCCACCGATCGTCACGGTCATGGGCCGCGGCTTACGCGGCCTGCAAGCGCCCACCGGCCCGCTCGATTGTGGTAATTCCGGCAGCACCATGCGAATGCTGGGCGGGGTCATCGCCGCTCATCCCTTCATATCGACCCTGATCGGCGATGCATCGCTGTCTCGCCGCCCGATGGGGAGAATTATCGGCCCCCTGACCGAGATGGGCGCCACCGTGACCGCAGGCCCAGGCGACCGGCCGCCGGTGGTCATTCATGGCCGTGCACTCACCGGCATTCGCTTCGCACCCGACACCCCAAGCGCACAGGTCAAGTCGGCGGTGTTGCTGGCCGGGCTCCAGGCCTCTGGTGAGACCCAGGTGATCGAGCCGGCATCTACCCGTGATCATACGGAGCGGGCCCTGGTGGCGTTCGGTGCCACGGTGAACATTCAGGGCCGGGCGATCACCCTGCGCGGCGGCCAGCGACTGTCGGGCCGCGGCCTGCGTGTCCCGGGCGACCTCTCCTCTGCGGCCTTCATGGCGGTAGCGGCGGCGGCCATGCCTGGGTCCGACGTCACGATTACCGGCGTCGGCCTGAACCCGAGCCGCGCCGGACTGCTGGACGTGCTGCGACGCTTTGGCGCGCAGATCGACACCACGATCGAGGACGAGTGGAACGGCGAACCGGTCGGCCGCGTGCGCGTGCGACACGGCGCGATGCGCGACCTCGTGATTGCGCCGGAGGAGGTTCCTGAAGTGATCGATGAACTGCCCGTGCTGGCCACGCTCGGCACCTTCGGTGGCAGCGTCACGGTCTCGGGCGCCGGTGAACTGCGGGTCAAGGAGAGTGACCGCATTGCCGAACTGGTGGCCGGCCTGCGCGCCATGGGCGCGGATGCCGACGAGCGGCCCGACGGATTCCAGATTCGATCGGGAGTCCGCCTCACCGGGGGCACCGTTCATGCCAATCACGATCACCGCCTGGCGATGGCCTTTGCCGTGGCCGCGCTCGGCGCCACCGGCCCAACCCTGATCGAAGGCGCCGACGTCGTCGCGGTGTCGTACCCGGCCTTCTTCGAGGACCTCGAGAGGCTGGCGCGTGAAGGCTGACAAGGTCTACCTGGTCGGGTTCATGGGCGCCGGCAAGACCACCGCTGCCAAGGTCCTCGGCAAGCGCCTCGACTGGAAAGTTGAAGATATCGACGCGTGCATCGAAAGCGCGGAGCGGCGCGACATCCCCACGATTTTTCGCCAGGACGGCGAACCCTATTTCCGGGCCCGCGAACGGCAGGTGCTGATCAGCCTGTTGCCCGAGCGAGGGGTGGTCATCGGTTCAG
>CAMBHC010000278.1 GCA_945866285.1 Candidatus Sulfopaludibacter sp. SbA3
AGATACGCGGCGCCAAGCGCGGTCGTCTCCGCGACGACGGGCCGACGGACGGTGACGTTGAGGAGGTCGGCCTGGAACTGCAGCAGCATCGCGTTGGCGGCGGCTCCCCCATCGACCTTCAACGTGGTGAGCGGCAGGCCAGACTCGACCTGCATCACTTCCAGCACGTCGCGGGTCTGATACGCCATGGCATCAACGGCCGCGCGGGCGACGTGGGCCATCTTGGTGTTTCTCGTCAGGCCGACGATCACGCCACGAGCACGGGGATCCCAATAAGGAGCGCCGAGGCCAACAAAGGCCGGCACGAGGTAGACGCCATCGGTGTCGTCCACCGTCGCCATCAGCTTCTCGACATCCGCCGACGCTTCGATCGCCTCAAGACCATCGCGCAGCCACTGCACTGCGGCGCCAGCCACGAACACCGATCCCTCAAGTGCGTAGGTGGTCTTGCCGCCAATCTTCCACGCCACCGTCGTCAGCAGGCCCTTCTCCGAAGGCACCGCCTTGTCGCCGGTGTTGAGCAGCATGAAGCAGCCGGTGCCGTAGGTGTTTTTCGCGGAACCCGCTTCAAAGCACGCCTGGCCGAACAGCGCCGCCTGCTGGTCGCCGGCATCGCCCGCGATCGGGATCGCCGCGCCGAACCACTTCGGGTCGGTGTGGCCATAGACCTCGCTGGAGGACTTCACTTCCGGCAGCATCTCGCGCGGCACATCCAGCAGCTTCAGCAACTCGTCGTCCCACTGCATGGTGTGGATGTTGAACAGCAGTGTGCGGCTGGCGTTGCTGACATCGGTGACATGGACCTTGCCGCTGGTGAGGCGCCAGATCAGGAACGTGTCGATGGTGCCGAACAGTACTTCGCCCCTCGCGGCGCGCGCCCGCAAGCCATCGTGTGAATCGAGCAGGTGCTTGATCTTGGTGCCCGAGAAGTAGGCGTCGACGACGAGTCCGGTCTTCTTGCGGAAGGTCGCCTCGTGGCCATCAGCCTTCAAGCGATCGCAAATCGGCGCGGTCACGCGGCTTTGCCAGACGATGGCGTTGGCAATCGGCTTGCCGGTGGCCTTGTCCCACAAGACCGTCGTCTCGCGCTGGTTGGTGACGCCGATGGCGGCAATGTCAGCGGCGGTGAGGCCTGCCTTGCTGATGGCCTCCTTCGCGGTCTGCAACTGGGTCGCCCAAATCGCCTCGGGGTCGTGCTCGACATGGCCGGGGCCCGGGAAGATCTGCGGGAACTCCTGCTGCGCGGATGACTTGGCCTTGCCCGATCGATCAAAGACGATGGCACGGCTTGACGTCGTGCCCTGGTCAAGGGCGAGAACGAACTTACTCATTTGCCGGCCTCCGGCGCCGCGTGATGCTTGTTGATGAACGCGTCATACAGCCACGCGCCAAGAATGGCGCCGACACACGGGGCCACGACAGGCACCCACCACCATCCGCCGCCGGCCGTGAACACGCCAGGGCCCCAGCCAGCGATCGCGGTGAACAGCCGCGGTCCCAGGTCACGGGCCGGGTTAATGGCGTAGCCGGCGTTGAACCCGAACGCAACGCCTATGGCCACGACCAGCGCGCCAACCAGCGGGCCGGTGAGCCACGCCGGCGGCGCCACGTTCTTCTGGTCCGTCACGGCCATGACGCCGGCCATCAGCAACATGGTGCCGATCACTTGATCCACGAACCCGCCGGCCAGCGACAAGAACGGTTGCGGATAGGTGGCGAAGATGCCGGCAGTGGCGTTGGCACCCTCAATGAGTCGGGTGCCGCCATCGAACGCCGTGATCGCCTCTCGATAGGTGACGAAGACCACCGCTGATGCGACAAACGCGCCGGCCGTCTGGGCCAACACGTAGGGCAGCACCTTGCTCCAGGGCAGTTGGCGATGCACCGCCAGGGCGACGGTGACCGCGGGATTCAAGTGCGCGCCAGAGACGCCTCCGGCGGTGTAGATGCCGAGCATGACCGCGAGCCCCCAGCCAAGGTTGATGGCGAGGTAGGACCCGTTGGCCCCGTTGCTCAGAACGTTCTGCGCGACCACGCCGACGCCGAATGCGATGAGGATGAAAGTGCCGAAGAACTCCGCCGCCGCTTCCCGTGCCGTGCCTTTGAGCATGCGCGGGATTCTACTCTTTTGTTATTCGTTCTTCGTTATTCCTTATTTCACGCGAAGCACAATTATGTGTTGCCAGGGCAGGACGCCAATCACCTGGTCCAGCACGAAGCCCTCGGCCTCCAGCTCCAACTTCACTTCGGCGACGCTCATCTTGTGGACCGCGAGGATCGGCACGTTGGGGTCCTCTTTCCGGAACTCGACCAGCACCAGCCGTCCGCCCGGCTTGAACACCGGTCGCAGCTTCTGCAGGAAGACCTGCGGATTCTGCATCTCGTGATAGACGTCCACCATGATCGCCACATCGATCGACGCCTCGGGCAGCTTCGGGTCTTCCATGCCGCCCAGGACCGGCGTCACGTTCGTCAAGGCCTCGGCCTGGATGCGGCGATTCAGGAGCGCAATCATCCCCGGCTGGATGTCGGTGGCATAGACCCGGCCGGTCGCGCCGACCAGTTTGGACATCCGCGAGGTGTAGTAGCCAGAGCCGGCGCCAATGTCGGCCACCACCATGCCGGGTTTCAGCTCCAGGGCCGCCAGCGCCTTCGACGGCGCCTCTTCGGTCTCCCGCTCGGGCCGCTCCAGCCAGCCGGCGCCGCCCACCCCCATCACCGGCGCAAACACGCGGCCGCTGACCGGATGCCGGCGCTGGGCCTCGGCCACCGTCACGAATCCGATGCAGAGAGCGAGAACCAGCGCGGTGGTCCGGGTTAACATGAAGTGCTTCCCTATTCTCATGACGATGTCTGCACGAGCGGCCTCCCCGGGTGATGTCCCGGCGATGACCCAAATCTACAACGAAGGCATCGAAGACCGCATCGGCACCTTCGAAACCCGGCCGCGCTCGCACGACGATGTGCGCGCGTGGTTCGGTGGCGTACATCCCATCGTCGTGGTCGAAGCCGATGGGCAGGTGGTCGCCTTCGCGTCGACCTCGGCGTATCGTACTCGCGACTGCTACGCCGGCATCGCCGAGTTTTCGGTCTACGTGTCGCGGGCCGTCCGCGGACAGGGCGCCGGACGGGTGGCCATGGACGCGCTGATTGCGGCCGCGCGCCAGGCGGGGTTCTGGAAGCTGGTGTCGCGCATTTTCGTGGAGAACACCGCGAGCCGGACGTTGATGGCACGCGTCGGGTTCCGCGAGGTCGGCATTTACGAACGGCATGGCAAGCTCGACGGGGTGTGGCGCGACGCAGTAATCGTGGAGCGGATCATTCCCGAGAACGTGCGCTGATGAGACGATCCGTCCCACAACTGATCTCCCTGGTGGCCCTGGTCCTGGGCGTCGTCCTGTTCGTCTACACCATGATGGGGCTCGACCGCGAGGAGACCATTCGCCAGGCGCGCGAACTGGGCCTGGCGTTCCCGATCGTGCTGATTCCGAGCGTGCTGTGGCACATGATGCGCGCGGCCGGTTGGTGGATCTGCTTTCCGCCCGAGTTGCGGCCTTCGTACTGGCGCGTGTTCCAGGTGCGCCTCGCCGCCGATGCGGTCGGCTACTTCACCATTCGCGGCGTCGCCAGCGAACCGCTGCGCGTGGTCCTGTTGATGGACCGGGTGCCCCCGGTAGTCTCGGCCGCGGCGACGGTGCTCGAACGCACCGCCATGGGCATCATGAGCGTGGTCGGCGTCGGCCTGTTCGCGGCGTTCGCCGTGTCATCAGATATGCTGCCGAGCGCCTGGCAAGGGGTCTTTCGCGGCATTGCCTTCACCGCGTTGATCGTGCTGGCGTTCTCGTTGTTGTTCCTGGTGCGATCGGGCCGTTACTTTGGCCCGTTGATTGAGAAGATCCACGCTCGCACCGGCTGGCGCTGGGCTGGTGGCCGCACGGTACGGATCATCAGCGCCATCGAGGATCTCTTCCTGAAGCTGGCCCGCACCGATGCCCGGCGACTCGAGGCACTGGTCGCGCTCAGTGTCGCGTGCTACGTGGTCATGGCGCTCGAGGTGTACCTGGTATTCTGGGCCATCGGCCAACCGATTTCTCTCTGGCTCGGCATCATCGTCGAGACCTTCACGCGGTCGGCTAGTGTGGCCAGCGGCGCCATCCCCGGAAACCTCGGGGCGCTCGAGGCGTCCAACGTCGCCGTGGTGAAGGCACTCGGCCTGGTTGGTGGCGGCACGCTGGCGCTGTTCCGCCGGGTGCGCAGCCTGATCTTTGCGACCATCGGCCTCGCGATGTATCCGCGCGACGCGGTCGTCACCGCACCCGCAGCGGACGCGCCCTGATGTTTGCCGAAGTGTTCGCTGCCATCACGGCATGGGCCACCGGCCTCGG
>CAMBHC010000279.1 GCA_945866285.1 Candidatus Sulfopaludibacter sp. SbA3
ATCGAGGATGAACGTGCCGGGGTGGGGAATGCCGTACGTGCGCGACGCGGGATCAGCCGTCTCGTTCAGCAGCCCATACCGCTTGATGATGGCCGACCCGGGATCGGAGATCAGCGGAAACGTGATCCCGCGTGAATCAGAAAACTTCTTCAGCGTTTCGGGCGCGTCATAGCTCACGGCAATCAGGCCCAGGCCCTGCTTGGTGATGTCGGCGTAGCGGCTTTGCAACTCCACGAGTTGCGTTTTGCAGTACGGTCACCAATCGGCGGAGCGGAAGAAGACCAGCATCGCGCCCTTCGGCCCGTAGGTCGAGGCCAGGGTGTGGGGCTTGCCGAACTGGTCCGTGCCCTCGAACGCCGGCACGGCCGCGCCGACCTGCGGACCGATCTTCGACGTGTCAGGCGCCACCGGCGCCTGGCCGGCGAGGCCGGCGACCGACAAGGTGAACGCGGCGAGAATGCCGAGGCTTCGTCTTCGCATGGTCTCTATGATGCCGGAGTCTGCGGCAGGATTCGCGGATCAATCGAAGCCACCGAAATATGGTTGACCGCAGCCCTCGTTCAGACCAAGCTGCCCCAATGTGGACGAGCTTAAGGTTGCGGATGGTTCTTGGCTTCGCCGTGCTGGCGTTGGTCAGCGGTTGCCAAGGTTCGGGTTCGGCCCCGGCGTCGCCCCAGGCGGGTGTCGCCTCCACCAACCTGGATGACCCCGGCGTCAAGACGGCCCTTGAGGCGATCAAGCCCGACCTCATCAAGCAGCACATGAGCACGCTGGCCGACGACAAGCTCGAAGGCCGCGGACTGGGCACTGCCGGATACGACCAGGCCCTGAGCTACGTCGAAACCACGCTGAAGTCTTACGGCGTCGAGCCGGCGGGTGAGAACGGCACCTTCCGCCAGCGCGTCCCGCTCCGCAACAGCGCGGTGGTCGAGGCGGCGAGCTTCCTGACGGTGACGTCGAAGGCCGGCACCAGGACGCTCGCCTACGGTGTCGATTACATGCTCTCGCCCGATCACCTGCGCGAGAAGGTCGCGATTGATGACGCGCCGGTCGCGTTTGTCGGCTACGGCGTCAGCGCGCCTGCGCTCGGCTACGACGACTACGCGGCCGCTCCCGATCTGAAGGGCAAGGTGGTGGTGTACCTGAGCGGCGCACCGGCCAGCTTGCCGAGCAACGAACGCGCCTACTACTCATCAGGTGCGGTGAAGGATGCCGAGGCCGTGAAGCGCGGCGCCATTGGCACCATCAGTTTCACCTCCGCAGATGATCCGCGCTTCCGTTGGGACGTCAGCGTCGCCACCAGCAAGCAGGGCAGCTTCGCCTGGGTTGATGCGCAAGGGCAGCCCAGTCGCGGCGACGCCGCGCTGCGCGGGTCGGCATCACTGAACCACTCGGGCGCGGCGGCGCTTTTTGCCGGGACACCGACGCCACTGGCAGAGGTCTTCAAGGCGGCGGCCGCCAGCAAGCCGCAAGCGTTCGACCTGCCGACGCGCGTGTCAGTGACGACCAGCAGCAGTCGCAAGGACATTGAGAGCGCGAACCTCGTGGGACGCGTCAAAGGCAGCGATCCCCAGCTCCAGAACGAGCACGTGGTTTACATCGCCCACGTCGATCACTTCGGACGCGGCGTGGCGATGAACGGCGACGACATCTACAACGGCGCGCACGACAATGCCTCCGGCGTGGCGATCGTGCTGGAGATCGCGCATGCCGCCATGGCGCTGCCGACCAGGAGCCGGCGCTCAGCGCTGTTCCTGTTCGTGACGGCCGAGGAGCGGGGCCTGCTGGGCTCCGACTACTTCGCGCGCCACCCGACCGTGCCACGCGATTCGCTCGTCGCCGACATGACGCTCGACATGCCCTTCCTCTTCCATCCGCTACTCGACATCGTCCCCTACGGTGCCCAGCACTCGTCGCTGATGGCACCGGTCACCAAGGCGGCGCAGCACCTGGGGATCGGAATCGGAGAGGATCCCATCCCCGAGCAAGTGCTGTTTATTCGCAGCGATCACTTCAGCTTCGTGCGACAGGGTATTCCGTCGCTGTTCATCAAGAGCGGATTCAAGACCGGCGACGCGAGGGATGGTGGGCAGATCAACGCAGCCTACCGTCGCGACGTGTATCACAAGCCTAATGACGACATGTCGCAGCCGTTCGACTTCGAGGCCGGCGCGCAGCACGCGCGCCTCAACTTCCTGACCGGCTGGCTGGTGGCGCAGGAGACGACGCGGCCGGCGTGGAACTCCGGCGACTTCTTCGGCCAGCTATTCGGTGGCGCGGCGTCATCGCCGCAGACCTCAGGCGGCCAGCGGCCATAGGCCGGGCCGCCCCAGGCCACGCGCGGCCATCCGTGGTGTCGCTACTGCGGCGGACGCACCGGGCTGATCATGATGTGTGCGCCGGCGGTGCCGGCATCCATCAACCACGGCACACCCGGCAGGTTCCTGGTGCCGAGCCCGGTTGATTCGCCCGTGGCGTACGGCACGTAGATGACCCAGCGCGAGTAGCGGTCGGTGATCGTGCCGGTCGCCGCGTCGAATGACTTGCCGGTGGTGATCGCCAGCATGCGGCCGTCACGCGGCAGCGTCAGCTTCCTGTCGTCGACTTCCTTCCAGCGGATGCTGTCGCGCTGCTTGTCTTCGGTGATCCCCTGCGCCGTCAGCTCGCGTCCGCGCGCCATGAACGCATCGAGGTCCTTGTGGTAGCAGGCCACGTTGAACCCCTCGACCTTCGGGTTGTCGGCCAGGCAGACCTGGTCGTTACTGCCCTCGCGCAGCGTCACGAGCTTGCCGGTGGCGTCCCACCCGAGCACTCTTGCTCCGGCCCGGCGATCCTCCGGGGCGGCCACGACCGCGCCGGCAATCTGGGTGGCCGGCGGTGGTACTTCTTGAGCGTAGGCGGGCGAAACGAGCAGCAACAGTCCGGCAGTCACACGGGCAACGATCACGGCACATCCTCCTGGGCCGTGGCGGCCCGGCGTTGGCCGGGTACATCGGCGCGGCTCCGAGTATAGCGAGTTGGCCGGGATTGAGTGCCCCCCGGTCGTCCGCTCAGTGGTGGCTCCGCCAGATCAGGCGAAGCATCTTCATGTTGATGACGGCAAATCGCACCATCTGCTACGGCACAAACGTCCGCAGGAAGACGGTCCAGCTTGTGGGGACCGCCGCCTCGCGCGCAAGCCGGCGACACGCTATCGTGGGTAGGCGGAATCGTGGTCGGGATGCAGGGACAGCAAGCGCAGGAAATCACCGTCTCGATAGGCGAGGCCGCGAATGCGCTGGTTGAAGCGAAGCGAGTAGACCGTTGCTCCGTTGGGTGCCGTCAGGTGCTGGACCGCTTCCCAGCGAAATCCGGTGTGACGGTAGAGAGCATTCCAGTCCAACTCGCGGAGGCGTCGAAGGGCGGCGACCACCTGCCGGAGATCCTCTGGTGCCAGGCTGAAGAACACATCCTGAAACTCAGGGCTGTTCAGATCCAGGCGAACGGGCTTAGGGGCGGCGGCCACGAGCGCGTCCGACTCTCTTCGTGCCCTGCTTTAACAGGCTATCGATATCGCTGTCGCGCGGTTCGGTCTGAGCGGCCCACGCGAGCCCCCGCTCGATTCGTGATCGGTGCGGCTCCTCAAGGGTCCACATTTGATTCTCGGGCACCATCGCGACCGCCGTGAGCAGCACGGTGCCGTCCTGGCGCCGTTCAAGACGAAGCGTCTTACCGGCAAATCGCTTACCCAACGAGATTTGGCCGCTCTTGCCGACCACCTTGATCTCGATGGTGTCGGCCGGCCGGTCAGCAAATTCATTCATGCCATCATGCTATCATGCAGTCATGCACGAGGCAATTCAGACGGTCGCCCGTTTCCGCACCGTCGCCTTCTGGGAGGGGATCTCGTTCCTGATTCTGTTGTTCGTGGCCATGCCGCTGAAGTACGGCCTCGGCGTTGACATGGCGGTCAGGGTGGTCGGCCTCGCGCATGGCCTGCTGTTCATCGCCTACGTGGCCACGCTCGGCCTCGCGTGGAGCAGACTGGGGCCGCGCCTTGGCTTCATCGCCTTCATCGTCGCGTTTGTTCCAGGCGGCACGTTCTGGCTGGATGCCCGGATGAAGCCTGACAGCGAACGCCGGCTACCGTAACGATCGGACCGGTGCGACCGTTCCGACTCGCGCGCGGCCCTCACGGATGACTATCCCGGCTGGTGTCTCGAGTGTCACGCGCTCTCGACTGTGGACTCTGGCCAGCAGTTCCTTGCGCGTTGGTCTGGCGGCCAGACATTCGAGTTCTGCCAGCAGGTAGTCCGACAGGGTCTGCCCAGCGCCCGAGGCCCGGCCTTCGAGCTTGCGCTACCGCGTGTCAGGCACGTTCCGAACCCGGACTAT
>CAMBHC010000280.1 GCA_945866285.1 Candidatus Sulfopaludibacter sp. SbA3
TGTCAGCCCTCTCGCGGAAGACGGGCGCCACCGTGGCCCAGCTCAAGAGCTGGAACAAGATGCGTGGCACCAGGCTGAACGTCGGTGACCGGCTCATCGTGCAGCCGCCCACCTCCAAGAACGCCAACCAGTAAGAAATAACGAAGAACGAAACGAGGAATAACGAACCGCAATTCGTTATTCGCAATTCGTTATTCGCAATTCGTTATTTGTTATTCGTTATTTGTTATTCCCCGTTACGCCAGCCTGGATTCACCCGTCCGCGCGCGCAGCGACTTGATGCCCTGCTCGATGCGCTCGGCGACTTCGCGTTCCCGCTGCAGCGCCCGCAACGTGTTCTGCGCCTCCTGCACCATGAAGTCGAGGCGCGCCAGCTTCTCGCCGACGTGATCGATCACGGCGCGCTGTTCGCCCAGCATCTCGAGGTTGACGTTGATGTCGTCGAGCAGGTTGGTGATGGCGTTGGCGCGAGTCTGCACCTCCTCCACCAGCCTGCGGCGCGACTCGATGTCGGCGATCTTGGCGTCAGTGTCGCTGACGCGTCCCAGCAGGTCTTCGACCTTGCCGCGCAGGTCGGTGACCTCGGCGCGGTGATCGGTTACAAACTGCAGGTCCGCCTTGCTGCGGCTGCTGATCTTGTGGACGCTTTCGACCTCGGCCTTGACCGCCTGGACCAGTGATTCCTTCTCGGCAATCAGCTTGATCTTCTGCTCGACGCCCTCGGTGGCGCGCGTCAGGTCGGTGAGGCGCAACTCGAAGGTCGTGATCTTCTTCTCGGAGAACGCCAGCTGCGTGCGGCGCTGTTCGAGCTGCTTGACCATGGTCTCGGCGCGCTTGAGGTGATCTTCTGCCGCCTCGGTCTGCGTCACGGCATCGCGCTGACGCGCCTGCACGCGGGCCAGTTCGGTGAGCAGTTCTTCCTTGATGGCCGCCGCGCGGCCCAGCTCGTCGCCGACGGCCTGCACCTGCTTGAGCCGCTCCGACGTTTCCGACGCGAGCGTCTTGCTCTGCGCCACCAGTTCCGTGAGCCGGGCCTTCTGTTCGTGCACCACCGACTCTTCCTGCTTCACGCTCTCGACCAGTTGCTGCGAACGCGCGATCGATTCGCCGAGGGTCACGACCTGCGAGGTCAGCGGCAGCAGCCGCGCCTGGAGCGCCGCCACGCCGTCGAGTTTCTGCTGCGCGTCGCCGACCTGGGTACCCAGCGTGTCGCACAGGCTCTTCAGGCTCTCCACTTCATTGCGGCGCGCCAACTGCTCGGCCAGCTTGCGATCGACGTCGGCGGTGACGACGTGCAGGTTGTTGATGCGGCCCTCGAGTTTCTCGATGAACTGCAGGCGCGCGCCGACGCGCGTGAGCTGGGCGTCGAGCTCCGCCGCCAGCTCGCCGAGGCGCGTCGCCGACTTGGTCCCTTCGTCGACCGTCGCCATCTTGCTGAGCACGGCGTCCATCTTCGACTCGAGTTCGGGGGTCCGGCTGAGCAGCGTCGTGGCGCGTTCACCGAACGCCTCGAGCGCCGCGCGATCGCCCGACAGCTTGTCGCGCAGCACCGACGCTTCGGCGTACGACTTGTGGAACTCGGCGATCTCGACGCGCAGCGTGTCGAGATCCTGCCGTGACTGCTTCAGGCTTTCGTGTTGCACCATGGTGCGGCGGCTGATTTCGTCCACCTGCGCGAGGCGGTCGCCGAGCGCTTCGAGCGCGCCCTGCTTGCGCGACATCTCGTCGGCTTGCGCCAGCAAGGTCTGGAACTCTTTGCTCAGTTCGTCCGCCCGCTGGTTCATGGCCGACAGGGCCTTGTCCTTGCTGAGCACGCCATCCATGCGGGTCTCGGCCTCGCCGACCGCCGTGGACAAGCCGCGGAGCCGGTGATCGAACGCGTCGAATTCCCTCTTGTCGACCGACAGCCGCTCGACCGTGGTCTTCAGGTATTCCGACAGCGTGCGGCTTTCCTTGTGGAGCATCACAAACTCGCGCGAGAACTCCTCGCGCGCGGTCGTCGCGGCGGACAGCTGCGCGGTCGTCTCCTGCGAGAGCTTCTCCATGCGCTCAACGGTTTCCTCGGCGCGCGCGACCTGCTTGGCGCCCTCGTTCAGCTTGGAGATCTGCACATCCATGGCCCACACCATTTCGTTGAGGCGGTTAGCCTCGACGACGGCGCGTTCGACGGCGTGCTTTTGGGCTTCGAGCGCCTTGGCCTTCTGCGAGACGTGTTCGGCCAGGGCATTGAGCGAGGTGAGACGCTCTTCGGTGTTCTTGCTGAGTTCCTGCAACTGCACGAGCGGACCGAGCTTCTTCTCGATCTCCTTCACGGCTTCGGTGGCCGCGGCCGAGTCATCCTTCGCCTCGCGCGAGGTCTCACGAATGCGCGTGAACTCCTGCGTCAGTTGAGCGCCGACCGAGCGGACCGCGTCGAGCTCGCCCTTGAGCGCCGAGACGCCCTCCACCGAGCGGACCACCTCGGCGGTCGAGACCTTGAGTTGCCCGCGGAGATCCTCGAACGAGGCGCGTTCCTTGCGCAGCGTCTCGATGGTGGCCTGGTTCTCGAGCGCCTGCGACGCCAGTTGGTTGACCGCGAGGCGGTGCTTCTGCAATTCGCCGTCGGGCGCGGTGATTCTTTCGGAGACGCGATGGGCCTCGATCACCTGGTCGAGGACGTCGCCAATCCGCTGCTCGATCTGATCGAGGCCCTTGGCCCGCTCGTCGTAGCCGGTCACCTTCAGGCCAAGCTCATCGAGCTTCTTCAAGGCGAGCTCAGCCTTCTGGCCGACCTGGTCGAGAGCCTTGCTGGTCTGCGCCAGCTTCGAGGTCCCGCCGGCCATCTGCGTGAGCATGGCGCTCAGCGCGGCGCGTTCTTCACGTGCCTGATTACCAGCGCCTGCAGCTCTTCCTGCTGCTGCTTCTTGTTGCCACTGTTGCCGCCAAAAAGTGCGTCAAGCATGCCAGAAAATATATCGATCTCGCAGGCCGGTGGCAACAGGGGTTGCGCGCAGAAACTGCGCCATCCCAGGAGCGGCCGCGTCGCGGTTTCTGCGACCCCCGAGACGCGGTAGCCGCGTCTTCGGCGCAATCGCGCCTGAATCCGCCTGGGCGCCGGCGGCAAGCCGATTGCACCTGGGGTGGACATGCTGGCCACCGTCGAGAGCGCGACCGTCATCGGCATCGAGGCCTGCCGTGTGCACGTCGAGATCGACGTCAGCTTCGGCCTGCCCCACTTTCAGTTAGTCGGGCTGCCTGACGCCAGCGTCCGCGAGAGCCGCGACCGTGTCCGCGCGGCGATTCGTAACTCGGGGTACGAGTTTCCGGCGCATCGCATCACCATCAACCTGGCGCCCGGCGACGTGCGCAAGGCGGGACCGGCCTTCGACCTCCCCATCGCCCTCGGGATGCTGGCCGCCACGGGCACGGTGCACCCATCAAGCCTGGCGGGCATCCTGCACGTGGGCGAGCTGTCGCTCGACGGCACCATCCAGCCCGCGCGCGGCGTCCTCGCCATTGCCGCGGAAGCCCGGCGCCACGGGGCGCGGGCGCTCTTGCTGCCCCACGCCAACCTCGCCGAAGCCGCCGTCGTCTCGGGCCTCACGCTGCTGCCGGTCCGCACACTGATTGAGGCCGTCACGCGCTTGAATCAACCGCCGGCCGACTGGCCGGCACCGGCCCCCAGCCCCCTCGGCACCCCTGGCACTCTTGGCACCCCTGGCACCCCTGGCACCCTTGATCTCGATCTGTCAGACCTTCACGGCCAGGCCTTCGCGCGGCGCGCGCTGGAGGTGGCGGCGGCCGGCGGCCATAACCTGTTGCTGGTCGGCCCCCCGGGCGCTGGCAAGACCATGCTGGCGCGACGCCTGCCGGGCATCCTGCCGCCGCTATCGTTTGATGAAGCCATTGAGGCCACGACCATTCATTCGGTGGCCGGGCAACTGCGCCCCGGAGTGGGCCTGCTGAGCGAACGGCCGTTCCGCGCGCCGCATCACACCATCTCCGATGTCGCGCTGGTCGGTGGCGGATCGACACCCCGGCCAGGGGAAGTGAGTCTGGCCCATCACGGCGTGCTGTTCCTCGACGAGATGCCGGAGTTCGATCGCCGCGTCCTCGAGGCGCTGCGGCAGCCGATCGAGGAAGGCCGCATCACCGTGTCACGCGCCCTGCGCTCGGTGATGTTCCCCGCGCGCTTCGTACTCGTCGCGGCGATGAACCCCTGCCCGTGTGGCTACCTCGGCGATCCCAAGCGCGCGTGCCGCTGTTCACCGCAGCAGACGGCGCGTTATCGCGGACGGCTGTCGGGTCCCCTGCGCGACCGTCTCGATCTGATCGTGGAAGTGGAGGCGGTGCCCATCACGGCGCTGACCGAAGGCCCCGCCGGCG
>CAMBHC010000281.1 GCA_945866285.1 Candidatus Sulfopaludibacter sp. SbA3
CAACGCGAGGCCTTCGCCTAGCCAGCGCTGCGCCGGTTCGCTGCCGTCTGGCACCCGCCAGTAATGTCGTGCCACGGCCGCGATCACGGTGCGCTCGAGCGCACGGTCGCTCTCGGGCTCAAACAGGCGCGCGGACGTCACGATCGTGCCCGGATAGGAGGCGCCGGCGAAGCGACTGTACCAGTCGAGCTCGATGCTCTCAAGAGAATGGCCCGGCAACGGACCCAGCCATTCGGCAAGTCGCGCCAACGCCGATTTCGTGGCCCCGATCAGTCGTGGTGAATGGGCGGCGGTTTCCGGCGTGAGGCCGGCCTGCATCGCGTCCGGCCGTGACGAGCCGAGCGCGAGCGCGATCGCCAAGATGAGACCTCGTCTGCTCCACACCGAGCGTGTATAGTACAACAGCGAGCGTGGGAGATGGCCCGGGCTCGTCCATCACTTTGATTTCCCGTCGCGACCTCCTGCGGATCGCCGCGTCCGGCGCATTGTCGTGGCCCCTCGGCACCCGCCTCGCGGCCCTCGAAGCGACAACGCCGGAGACCCTGTACAACGGCATCCGGCTCGGCTCGCCGTGGCCGCCGCGACTCAAGTACCCGAACGAGCACCCGGTCCTGCCGCCGTATCTGCTGGACCCGCCAGCGATTGTCCCTATTGACGTCGGCCGCCAGTTGTTCGTGGATGACTTCCTGATCGAAGAAACCAGCCTGCTGCGGACCTGGCATCGCCCCGACTATCACCCGGCCAATCCCATTCTCCGGCCGCAGACCGAGTGGGAGTTGCGAGACGACGTTTCGGAGCGGACCGGCCAGCCGCGCAATCCCTCGGCGATGGTTTTCAGCGACGGCGTCTTCTTCGATCCCAAAGACCGGCTGTTCAAGATGTGGTACATGGCCGGCTACGGCGCCTTCACGTGCCTGGCCGTGTCGCGTGACGGCATCACGTGGGAACGTCCGGCCTTCGACGTCGTCCCCGGCTCCAACATCGTCACCACCGTGTTCCGCGACTCGAGCACGGTGTGGCTCGATCTCGATGCGGCGAAGCCAAGTGAACGTTTCAAGATGACGATGTGGTACGACCATCGCCTGCTGATGCTCACGTCGCCTGACGGCGTGCACTGGAGCGAAGTTGGTGAAACCGGCGGGGTGGACGACCGATCGACGTTCTTCAGGAACCCGTTTCGCAAGGTCTGGGTCTTCAGCCTCCGCGCCAACGAGAATGAGTCGGTGTTGAGCGGCCGTTACCGGCAGTATTGGGAGGACGCCGAGTTCACGGCGGCACGCAACTGGAGCGGCCGGCCGCCCGTAGCGTGGGTCAAGGCCGACTCGAAGGACTTCACCCGACCGGGCATCGCCGCCACCTCTGAACTCTACAACCTCGACTGCGTGGCGTACGAGAGCCTGATGCTGGGGCTGTTTTCCGTCTGGCGCGGCGAGTCGAACACGCGCGAAAAAATCAACGAGGTGGCGATCGGATTCAGCCGCGACGGCTTCCACTGGCACCGCCCCGATCGCGAGACGTTCCTCGGCGTGTCTGACACCGAAGGCAGTTGGAACTGGGCCAACGTCCAGTCGGCCGGCGGCGGCTGCCTGGTCGTGGGCGACAAGCTGCACTTCTACGTCAGTGGACGGCAAGGCCGTCCGGGCACGAGCGCACCCGGGGTGTGCAGTACGGGTCTTGCGACGCTGCGTCGCGACGGCTTCGCCTCGATGGACTGGCTGCCGGAAGAGGCCCGGAACCGGCGCATCGGGACGACCGCCGACGGCACCCTGGTCACGCGACTGCTGACGTTTCGCGGCGGCCATCTCTTCGTCAACGCCGACCTGCGCGGTGGCGAACTCCGGGTGGAAGTCCTCGATCGCTCGGGCACGGTCATCACGCCGTTCACGCAAGCCGCGTGCGAACCAGTGGGGGGTGACGGCACCCGACTCGCCGTGCGGTGGCGGCAAGGCTCGCTCGCTGAACTGGCGGGGCAACCCATTCGGTTCCGGTTCACCATGACGCACGGGCGGCTGTTTGCCTTCTGGGTGAGCCAATGGCCCACCGGCGAAAGCGGCGGTTACCCGGCCGCGGGCGGACCGGAGTTCGCCGGCACGGCCGACACCCGGAAATCCTCCTGATGCGCGACCTCCTCGCACGCGTGCTGGACTCGCGGCTGTCGGTGTACGCGGCGTGCCTGCTCACGCTGGCGCTGGGCTTGGTCTTCGTCTTTGTGTGGGCGCCACACCCGTGGGGCTGGGCCGGCATTGACTACTACCACGTGCTGGCGCTCGAACTGGCGCGTGGCGGCGAGTTTCTTACCACCGACGTTCCCTGGGGCTACGCCTACTTCGTGGCGTTCTGGTACTGGTTGTCCGGCGAACGGCTGTGGGTGCCGCTCGTGGCGCAAGTCGTGGCGAACGCCACGGTGCCGCTGCTGCTCTATCGTCTCGTCTCGCCATTGGCCGGATCGCGCACAGCGACGCTGTCGGCACTGCTCGTAGGCGCCCTGTCATTCAACACGGTCTACGCGTCGACGGAAGCATCCGACGCCGTCTGCACCGTGTTGTTCATGGCGGCTCTGACCTGCTTCGTGCGCGGCTGTCGAAGCGGCCGCGCAGTGGACTTTGCCCTGGCGGGTCTGTTCTCGGGGCTGGCGCCGCAATTCCGGCCGAACCTGATTCTGCTGCCGGCGGTGGGTGTCGCGTGGGCCCTCTGGCAGCTCCCCAGATCCTGGCGAACCATCCAGGTCCTGGCGATCTACACCGCCGTGGTGATTGCGATGCTGACGCCATGGACGGTGCGCAACTACCGCGTCACCGGTCACGTGATGCCGACCAGCACCCACGGCGGCCAGCAGCTCTGGTACGGCAGCCTGCAGGTGGGGCCGTACATTGAGAGCCGGGCGTACAACCCTCGTAAGGTGTTTGAATCCGCGGCGTTCGACTACACCAGCGAAGCCGGCCAATCGATCGTGATCACCGCCGATCGCACCGGGTGCAGTCAGCGCAGCCGCCCGTCGGTGACGTTGCTCTACTGGACCGATCGCGACCCCCGGCAAGTTCGCGTCAGTCCGAGGACCGCCGCCAACGGGCGACTGGCGTTCGAACTCCCCGGCCAACTCGATCCGACCGCGGTTTACTATTTTTTTGAGGGCACCTGGCCCGAACACGGCGACCCGCTGCCCACACCGCCTCAGGGCGCGCGGGTCCCGTACGTGACGTTCGTCTCGCGCGATCATTTCGGCGACCTGGATCGCCACGACGATCTGCTGGACCTCTTTGACGTCATCAGGTTGATGCGTGCGCTGGCCTGGCAGGAGCCCGTCGGCGCCGGTGGCCGCCTCGACATGAATGCCGACGGCGCCATCGATCAACTCGACCTGGCCGCGGCGGTGTCGACACTGCTGCAGCAGCGGCTTGGGGAATCGCCCCTGGCCGTCCACCTCGAGAGCACCGCGGTGCAGGCCGTCCTGCGATTGCCGGACCAATCGACACTCGCCGTGCCCCACAACTCACGTGGCGGACAAACCGATATCGAGGTCAGCGGCGAGCTGGCCGAGGCGCTGATCGTGAAGCACAAATCGTTCGCGGCCCTCGCCGCCGCACGGGCGCCCGCCCCGCCCCTCGTGTGCCAGGTCGTGGATGACGTTCGCGTCAACGACGTCTACTACCGGGCTGAGCCTCATCGCCTCAATCGGTACACCGCGCTGGCTTTCGACAACATTTCCCGCGCGCCGCTCGAATTCGCGTGGGCGTCGGCCTACCGCTTTGTACGGATGTTCATCATCGTCGGAACCGATGACGTCTCGACCGCGCAGCAGTTCGGGGCCGCGCGTCTGACCTACGGCGTGGGCCAGGCCCTGTCGCTGATCTACCTGGCCGCGTTTCTGAGCGGCGTGGTGATGGCCTGGCGACAGCGCTCCGCCGTCCTCGGCTTGCTGCTGCCGATTCTCTATGTGCCGGCGACGATTTGTTTTGTGCTCACGAACATGCGCTACACGGTCACCATGCAGCCGTTGATGTTCGTGTTTGTGGCGGTGGCTCTGGAGGCGTGGCTGAAACTGGACTCGAACGGGGACAGCGCCCGCTAAGGCGCCGCTTGGGGCAGGAGGATGGGCCGCAGGATTGACTGGGCGACGAAGACGGAGCCCTTCGGCGTCAAGTGCCCGCTATCGAAGGCCAGCAGTTCATTGGTGGTGCCGTCAACCACTGCCTTGCATCCCTGCTCGTTGCACAACGCAGCGACCAACGAGACGTAGGTCAGCCGTGACGACGTCGCGAGTCGGGCTTTCAGATCGCGGTCGGTCGCCAGGATTGGCAGCGCCAGACCGTGGCTGACTCTCGAATAGTCCTGGCCCCAGTACTGGCTGACCACGACCTCTGG